>NZ_JAQIBB010000069.1:0-21847 GCF_027920745.1 Gallibacterium faecale
TATGAGCTACAATTATTAGGCCAAATACGTAATGGTAATTCTATCTATTATATTGCCCCGAATAATTTATTAGATAGACTAAAATAATAATGGCTTTTGCAAACATATTTTGAGTGCTTTTCTTTATCTAACAACCTAAGTTTAAGAATGAGTATTTTCTCGATGTTTAAATTCTAAATACTCTTCCAACTGTTCTATTGCAGCGAGGCAGCGTTCGCGGCGTTGTTGGTAATGGAGAATCTGTTGTTGATAGCTAGTTTTCTGTTGTAGATCTGAGGTTTGTTGCTGTTTTTGTTCTAAATAGGCAAGTTGATCATTAAAGCGAGTTAAAAATTCATAATATTTATGAATACGTTGTTCTGGCGGCAGCTGGAATACTGCATACTTATCTGGATTGGAGGTATTAGTGGTATTTGTGTTACTTTTTGTAGGTTGCTTGGCTAATTGCATTTGATTTAATGCATCAACTAATACTCTAAATTGTGCAGTAATTTTTTCCGCAAGATAATTAATGACTTGGATATTATCTAACTCAGCTAAACGATTAATATTTTGTTTAATTTGTTCTAGATAAAAGCGTAATGGCTGAAATGATTCGAGAAAAATGGTTTGATCAAATGCAATCGTAATCAGTTGGCTATCATCATATTGAGTGAAATATTCTAATTGTTTAGTAAGTTGTGCAATATATTGTTGTTGGAGAGGTTGCTGCGATGATAGCGTCATTCTAATTCCTTGCAGAATAATAAAAAATGGGCAAGCCAGTTTAGGTTTGCCCATTATAGTGATGTTAAAGTGAGATCAAAAGTATTATAGACATTTGAGTAAATTACATCTTCTCAACTGTTTTAATACCTAATAAATCTAACCCTTGTTTGAGAACACGCGCAGTTAATGCTGCCAATTTCAAGCGACTTTGCTTAACGTTTTCTTCTTGGTTAAGAATAGGGCAGTGTTCATAGAAAGAAGAAAATGCCCCTGCTAAATCATATAGGTAGCCACAAAGAATATGAGGCGTACCATCACGAGCAACAGTTGTTACCGCTTCTTCAAATTTCAATAATGTAAGCGCTAATTGACGCTCTTTCTCATCATTAATTTGAATGTGTCCAGATAAGGTATCAGGATTAATACCGCTATTAGCAAAAATAGAACGAATACGGGTATAAGCATATTGAATATAAGGTGCGGTATTTCCTTCAAACGTTAGCATATTATCCCAATCGAACACATAATCAGTGGTACGATTTTTTGATAAGTCAGCATATTTCACCGCACCAATACCAACAACTTCAGCCACTTGTTGTTGTTCTGCACTGGTTAAATGGGTTGATTTTTGGCTGATAAGCGCTTGAGCACGTTCAACCGCTTCATCTAATAGATCGGCTAATTTAACAGTACCACCGGTACGTGTTTTAAATGGCTTATTATCTTTACCTAACATCATGCCAAAATTGAAGTGTTCTAAAGAAACGCTTTCGGGGACATAACCAGCTTTACGCACAATAATCCATACTTGTTGTAAGTGTTGGCTTTGACGCGAGTCAGTAAAGTAGAGAATACGGTTAGCGTGTAAGGTTTCATAACGGTATTTAGCACAAGCAATATCTGTAGTTGCGTAAAGGTAACCACCATCTTTTTTCTGGATAATCACACCAAGTGGATCACCTTCTTTATTTTTAAATTCATTGAGGAAAACTACTACCGCACCATCATCTTTTACCGCTAAACCTTTGGCTTCTAGATCGGCAACGATCCCTGGTAGCATTGGGTTATACAAACTTTCCCCCATCACATCTTTTTCAGTTAGGGTCACATTTAAACGATCGTAATTGCGTTGGTTTTGTTGCATCGTAATATCAACGAGTTTACGCCACATCGTACGGCAATATTCATCACCACCTTGCAATTTCACCACATAGCCACGGGCTTTTTCGGCAAATGCTTCATCTTCGTCATAATGTTTTTTGGCTTCACGATAAAATGCTTCAAGATCACTTAGCTCCATATCAGAGGCTTGTTCATTTTGCATTTTTTCTAAGTAAGCGATTAACATACCGAATTGAGTTCCCCAGTCACCAACATGGTTGGCACGAATAACTTTGTGACCAATAAACTCTAAAGTACGAACAACTGCATCACCGATAATGGTTGAACGGAGATGCCCTACGTGCATTTCTTTAGCTACATTAGGTGCGGAATAATCGGCAACAATAGTTTGTGGTTGTACTGGTGAAAATAAGAATTTCTCATCAGCTAGCATATTATCGCTTTGTGCTGCTAACCAAGCAGGATTTAAGAAGATATTGATAAAACCAGGACCAGCAATTTCTACTTTTTCAATTAAATCGCCGAGCTCAAGTTGATTTACTACTTGTTGAGCAAGATCACGAGGTGGAACACCTAATTTTTTTGCTGCTGCCATAATGCCATTAGCTTGATAGTCGCCAAATTGAACTTTATTTGATGGGCGAACTAAGGCTTCACTTTGTTGATCTGCACCTGCTGCGATCATTGCGTGTTTTATTTTTTCGGATAGAATGGTTTGAATATTCACGAATGTATGCCTTTTAAATTGAACCAATAAATTTAAACCCGTAATGATACTAGGGTTTCAACCATCAGAAAAGTGTTAAAAAGTGAAATAACGTAGTTATGACAAATTTAAAAATATTCCAACAATATCCAACCTTAGCCAATCAACTTATTACAACGGAAACCTTATTTAAACAGCTTATTGAGGTGCTAGGAACGGTAGTGCAATCATTAACTATTGATCATATTGCATTGCGTGTTAATACATTAGCGACAGCACAACAGTGGCAGCAGTGTTTAGCGAGTGATGCCACTTTATTAAGTGATAATTTGATTAATGGTAGACCGATTTATTTATATGAATTAAATCAACCATTAACTGTGTTAGGAGAACCAGTATCTGTGGTGGAGTTGCCTTTCCCAACAGAAAAACAATATCCGCAAGAAGGGTGGGAACATATCGAAATGGTATTTCCTTTCGTAAAAGATGAAACAGTAGAACAGTGGTTTGAACGTGTAGAACAGCTATTAAAAAATGTGCGTGAAAGAATTATTTTGAAAAAAAGCTGTCATAAAGCGGATGGAGAAGGTTTACTAAATCCTGCGGTTGCCATAAAATTAGTGGAAAATAATCATTTTGTAACAATAAAATTACATCCCTATTCAATTAAACAGATAGTGATGTCAGAAAAATAAACTTCATTAAGGAGATAAATATGAAAAAGATCGTATTCGCAGCAAGTTTATTAGCGAGCGTGACTTTAGTCGGCTGTTCAAATTCAGATTTATACAGCGGTAGTGTCTATTCTGGCGGTCAAGCAAAAGAAGCAAGAGCTGTAACATATGGTCGTATTGTGTCAGTTCGTCCAGTGACAATCCAAGGTGAAAGCCGCTCGCAAGGCGCTATCGGTACTGTTGGTGGCGGTGTATTAGGTGGTGTCTTAGGTTCAACAATTGGTGGCGGTAGCGGTAAAGCGGTAGCCACAGCAATTGGTGCAGTTGCAGGTGCAGTAGTGGGTAATAAAGTAGAACAAAAAGTGGATCAAACTTCAGGCGTTGAGTTAGTCATTCAAAAAGAAGATGGTGAACGTATTGCAGTTGTACAAAAAGCAGATCCAAGTTTTGTACCAGGTGCCCGTGTTCAACTTGTGGGTAGTGGTAGCTCACTCAACGTTTCTGTACTCTAATCATACTAAGCGAATTACCTGATACAGCGTAATTCGCTTTTTTCTCTATTATTTAAGGCAAACAATAATATGACAATGAAAATTCAACTTTCATCTCAACCAGCATCAGCTGTATGGGGTGAGAAAGCATTATTATCTTTCCAAAATGATCACGCTGTTATTCATCTGACAGAACAACGTACATTAAATGACGTGCAAAAAGCGGCAAAAAAATTACGTACTCAAGGTATTGATGATGTTGAATTAGTTGGTGATGAATGGGATTTAGAAAACTCTTGGGCGTTTTATCAAGGGTTTTATACTGCGAAACAAAATTTTGCGATTGAATTTACCTCGCTTGAAGAAGATGATGAAGCAGAATTATATGAACGAATCCATTGCAGTGATTTTGTAAGAGAAATCATTAACTTACCTTCTGAAGTGATTACACCAGTAGAATTGGCAAGTAGAGCAGCAACCTTTATCACTGAACAAGCAGAAAATTATTCAGGTCAAGGCACAGTCAGTTACCACATTATCAGCCGTGAACAATTAAAAGAACGTGGTTATGTAGGTATCTGGGAAGTGGGCAAAGGATCACACAATTCTCCAGCGATGTTGCAATTAGATTTTAATCCAACAGGTAATCCAGATGCGCCAGTATTCGCTTGTTTAGTTGGTAAAGGAATTACGTTTGATTCTGGTGGTTATAGCATTAAACCAAGTAATAGTATGGATTCTATGCGTTCAGATATGGGCGGTGCTGCCTTATTAACTGGGGCACTTGGTTTTGCGATTGCTCGTGGCTTGAAAAAACGTGTGAAACTTTACTTATGTTGTGCAGAAAACTTAGTGAGTAGTAAAGCCTTTAAACTGGGTGATATTATCAAATATCGTAATGGCGTAAGTGTTGAAGTGTTAAATACTGATGCAGAAGGACGTTTAGTATTAGCTGATGGATTAATTGATGCTTCAGCACAAAATGCGGAGATGATTATTGATTGTGCGACATTGACTGGCGCAGCAAAAGTGGCTGTGGGTAATGACTACCATTCAGTATTATCAATGGATGATAAACTGGTTGCCGCATTATTTGCCGCAGCTAAAGAGGAAAACGAACCATTCTGGCGTTTACCATTTGCAGAGTTTCATCGTGAACAAATTAGTTCATCATTTGCTGATATTGCAAATACAGCAAGTGTCAATACACCAGCAGGAGCAAGTACCGCAGCTGCATTTTTATCTTATTTTGTGCAAAATTATCAACAAAATTGGCTGCATATTGACTGTTCTGCAACCTTCCGTAAAGCAGGTTCACCACATTGGGCAGTAGGCGCAACGGGTATTGGTATGAAAACCTTAGCTAACTTATTACTTTCCGTAAAATAATGAGGATGAAAAATGGCATTAGAACGTACTTTATCAATTATTAAACCAGATGTTGTTGAACGAAATATGATCGGTACGATTATTGCTCGTTTAGAACAAGCAAAATTTCGGATTGTGGCAATGAAAATGGTACAGCTAACTTATGAACAAGCAGCAGGGTTTTATGCCGAACATCAGGGTAAACCATTTTTTGAAAAGTTAGTTAATTTTATGACATCAACACCGATTGTGGTATTGGTGCTAGAAAAAGAGAATGCCATTTTAGACTACCGTGCATTAATGGGGAAAACGAATCCACAAGAAGCACATATTGGTACGTTGCGTCATGATTTTGCGTTGGATGGAAGTAAAAATAGCGTTCATGGTTCAGATTCACTGACTTCTGCACAACGAGAAATCGCCTATTTCTTTGCGGATAGTGAAGTGTTTTAGGTAAAAAGAAGATTATCTAAAATCCACCTTAGGCCTATCATTATTGACATAAGGTGGATTTTTTATTTAAAAAATTAACTCTCGTGTTTAAATAATCCGGAAGAACCTTCAGAATAGTCTTTCGGCTGTTCTTCTTTAGCTCGTAATTGAGGTGTTGGATTTTCTTGGGTTAAAGCAAATATCTCGTTGTGATTATCAGGCAATAATGCAGTCGAAGTTTTGGCAAAATGCTGGTATAACTTTTGATAATCTTGCGCAAGGTTTTTCATTAAATCAGATGTTTCGGTGAAATGCTGCTCTAATTGTTCTTTTTGTTCTGCAATTGTTTCATTGGCTTGTTTTAACTCTTGTTGTGCCTGTTTTTGCGCTTTCACACTACCATTAGTAAAACGAGCAACAAGATAACCAATAAAGAATCCTACAATCAAACCGATCAATAGGATTTGCCACATTTCTTCACTCCAATTTTGCATATAAAACTCCTTAACAGACTAGATGAGAACGTTAAATTAATCATAATCACTTCTGACAATCTTGTCTTGTAGCAAACTTAATTTCTTTGTTGTAGCTCACAGAAAAAATTTAAAATATTGTTAGTAAGATATTTCGAGAAAAGACTATATAAACGCAAACGATTGCTTTATACTTATGCCCGCAAATTTTCTCATCTATTTTTAATCATCAACAAAGGAACAAAATAATGCAGGAACAACGTCCTATCCAACGTGCTTTAATTAGCGTTTCCGATAAAACTGGTATTGTCGAGTTTGCACAAGGTTTAATGCAACGTGGAGTCCAAATTCTTTCCACCGGTGGTACAGCCAAATTATTACTAGAAAATGGGTTAGCTGTGACGGAAGTGTCTGATTATACGCAGTTTCCAGAAATGATGGACGGTCGAGTAAAAACATTACATCCAAAAGTACACGGCGGGATTTTAGGACGTCGTGGTATTGATGATGAAGTGATGGCACAACATCAAATTGCCCCAATTGATATGGTGGTGGTAAATCTGTATCCATTTGCACAAACTGTGGCGAAGCCAGATTGTACATTAGAAGAGGCAGTAGAAAATATTGATATTGGCGGTCCAACAATGGTGCGATCTGCTGCAAAAAATCATAAAGATGTGGCAATTGTGGTGAATAATGCTGATTTTAATGCGATTTTGGCAGAGATGGATCAAAATGAAAATTCGTTAACTTTTGCAACACGTTTTGATTTGGCGATAAAAGCATTTGAACATACAGCACAATATGATGCGATGATTGCTAACTATTTTGGTCGCTTAGTTAAACCATATCAAGGTGCAGAGGAAGAAGAATTAGCAAACCCAAGTGGTCAATTCCCACGTACATTAAACCTTAATTTTATTCGTAAGCAAACTATGCGTTATGGTGAAAACTCACACCAAAATGCTGCTTTTTATGTAGAAAAAGAGTTGAAAGAGGCGAGTGTTTCGACTGCAACTCAATTACAAGGAAAAGCCCTTTCTTATAACAATATTGCAGATACTGATGCGGCATTAGAATGCGTAAAAGAGTTTACCCAACCAGCTTGTGTGATTGTGAAACATGCTAATCCTTGTGGCGTGGCTTTGGGCAAAGATTTATTAGAAGCCTATAATCGTGCGTATCAGACTGATCCAACTTCTGCTTTTGGTGGCATTATTGCATTTAACCGTGAGTTAGATGCGGAAACTGCGAAAGCGATTATTGATCGTCAATTTGTAGAAGTTATTATTGCGCCGATTGTTTCTACTACAGCGAAAGAAGTACTTAAAGCGAAGAAAAATGTTCGTGTTTTAGAATGTGGAGAATGGCAGCAACGTCAACCACGTTTAGATTTTAAACGTGTAAACGGTGGTTTATTAGTACAAGAAGCGGATCTTGGTATGGTTGAGTTAGCTGATCTGCAAGTAGTAAGTAAACGTCAGCCAACGCAACAAGAGTTACAAGATCTCTTATTCTGCTGGAAAGTGGCTAAGTATGTAAAATCTAATGCGATTGTTTATGCGAAAAATAATCAAACAATTGGGATTGGAGCAGGACAAATGAGCCGTGTTTATTCTGCAAAAATAGCTGGCATTAAAGCAGAAGATGAGGGCTTAGAAGTTAAAGGTACTGTAATGGCGTCCGATGCGTTCTTCCCATTCCGTGATGGGATTGATGCTGCCGCTAAAGTCGGCGTGACTTGTGTGATTCATCCAGGTGGTTCAATTCGTGATCAAGAAGTAATTGACGCAGCTGATGAACATAATATGGTGATGGTTTTAACTGGTATGCGTCATTTCAGACACTAATTGAGGAATTGCTAGATGAAAATTTTAATTATCGGTAATGGTGGACGTGAACACGCTCTAACATGGAAAGTAGCACAATCTCCGTTAGCAGAAAAAGTGTATGTTGCACCTGGTAATGTAGGCACTTCTCAAGAACCTAAAGTCGAAAATGTTGCGATTAGTGCAACAGATATTCCTGCATTGGTTGATTTTGCGAAACAACAACAAATTGATTTAACGATAGTCGGACCTGAAGCACCCTTAGTGATTGGGGTTGTGGATGCATTTCGTCAAGCTGGATTGAAAATTTTTGGACCAACCAAAGCAGCAGCACAATTAGAAGGTTCAAAAGCATTCACTAAAGATTTTTTAGCTCTCCACAATATTCCAACAGCAGAATATCAAACCTTTACCCAAGTTGAGCCTGCATTAGCGTATTTGCAGAAAAAAGGTGCTCCGATCGTCATTAAAGCAGATGGTTTAGCTGCGGGAAAAGGGGTGATTGTTGCAATGACCTTGGCAGAAGCTGAAGCCGCAGTAAAAGATATGTTATCTGGTAATGCGTTTGGTGAAGCGGGCAGTCGCGTGGTGATCGAAGAGTTTTTAGATGGTGAAGAAGCCAGTTTTATCGTGATGGTGGACGGTAAAAACGTTGAACCAATGGCAACGAGCCAAGATCATAAGCGAGTCGGTGAAGGCGATACTGGGTTAAATACGGGGGGAATGGGAGCATATTCACCTGCACCAGTAGTGACGCCAGAAATCCATCAGCGTATTATACAAGAAGTAATTTACCCAACGGTGAATGGAATGGCAGCAGAAAACAATATTTATACGGGTTTCTTGTATGCTGGATTGATGATTATGCCAAATGGACAACCGAAAGTAATTGAATTTAATTGCCGCTTTGGTGATCCTGAAACACAACCGATTATGTTGCGTTTACAGTCTGATTTAGTCGAACTTTGTCTAGCTGCGTGTGATGGCAAATTAGATCAAGTGCAATCACAATGGTGTGAACAAGCGGCTTTAGGTATTGTGCTTGCAGCAGAAGGTTATCCAGATACACCACGTAAAGGTGATGTTATCGACGGATTAGAGAAAGCGGCGAAACTGGAAGGTAAAGTTTTCTTTGCGGGAGTTGATCAACAAGGCGATCATATTGTAACGAATGGTGGGCGTGTTCTTTGCGTTACGGCATTAGGTGACAGTGTGAAAGCAGCACAACAAAAAGCATTGCAATTAGCAGAAACTATTACTTGGCAAGGGCGTTTCTACCGCCGTGATATTGGCTATCGTGCAATTGCCCGAGAAAAATAGATAAGATATGGATGTAACACCTCATACTAAGCAAAACAAATTTTGGGCATTGGTCTTTTGTGCCGCGATTATTTTATTGATTACTTCTGGAATTCGATTGTCGCAAGGGTTATTTGTACCGCCTTTGTCGCAGTTAGAACATCTTAGTATCGTTGGCATTAGTTTTGCTTTAGCGGTTAATCAATTAATGTGGGGTGTTTCTCAACCCATTATGGGAGCTTTAGCGGATCGTTTTGGTTCATTTAAAGTATTGTTAGTGGGAGCCTTATTGTTATTTTCAGGCAGTGTCATTTTCCCTTTTTGGGTAACTCAAACAGGCTTGTTAGTGACGATAGGGCTATTGTTAGCATTTGGTTCTGGTGCTGGTAGTTTTTCTGTATTGATTGGTTTAGTTGCCAATCGTATTCCAAGCCGATTCCAAGGTTTATCTTCTGGAATTATTAATGCGGGTAGTTCATTTGGCCAATTCTTATTTGCACCAATTTTGCAGTTTTTCATCACCTCACCAATCTTTGGTTGGCGAGGAGCAATGGCATTTTTGGCAATATCAGGATTATTAACTATTCCATTGGCTTATCTATTAGTACGCAAACCAAAATATAGTATTACCCAATCAATTCCAGATAAACCAGTCAAACATCATTCTCCTTCCCCAAAACAAGGATTAAAAAATGCATTGCGTATTGCCTTATCGAATAGAAGTTATCAATTATTGCATGATCTGCACCCCAAAAGTTGGACTTATTATCCAACAACATACAGAGGTGCAGATTTTTTATGACCAAATATAACCAAAACTTTAAACATCAAACTGTTGAGTTTTATTTTCAACACCACGAAAATCTTTCTTTAACTTGTCGTACCTTTGCAGTACCGAAACGCACATTAAGGCGTTGGCTTGCCCAATATCAACATTCAGGTATAAATGGCTTAGCCGTACTGCATACCAAACGAACCTATACCCCAGACTTTAAATATCAAATCATACAAACGATTCAAAACAGAGAACTCACACTTGACCAAGCCTGTTTACAGTTTGGGATTGCTAACTCGGGTGTTATTAGCCAATGGTTGAAACTCTTTCAAGAATCCGGTATAGAAGGATTACAACCAAAATCTAAAGGACGACCTGCGATGAAAAAACCACGCTATGCCAAAATGCCTCTACCACCGAAAACAGAAGAAGAACGCTTACGTTTAAGAATTCTAGAATTAGAAACGGAGAATGCTTACCTAAAAAAGTGTCAGGAATTAGACCGAGAAAAAATGAGGAAAAAGCCAACGCTGTCCAAGAATTAAGAACAGACTACCCATTAGACTTATTGTTACGGTATGCCGACTTAGCCAGAAGTACTTTCTTTTATCATTTACACGATAAAGATAAGACAAGGGATAACAACGCTTCATTACGTGCCCGGATTCTCGTTATCAAACAGCAACATCCGCATTATGGCTATCGCCGGGTCACCAAGCAATTAGGCGAAGGGAGCAATCATAAACGGGTACAACGCTTAATCCAAGCGATGGGATTGCAGGTAAAAGGGAAAAGACAACGTAAATATTATTCTTATCGTGGGGAAGTGGGTAACATCGCGCCGAATCACTTACAACGAGACTTCCACGCCAAGGTTCCGCACCAGAAATGGTTGACCGATATTACTGAGTTTAAGGTGAAGGGCGATAAACTCTATTTTTCCCCGATATTGGATTGTTATAACAATGAATTGATTGCGTATCAATGCAGTCGTCATCCAGATGGTAGATTAGTGAAACTGATGGTGTTACAAGCGATTGAGCAGTTAGCTGAGGGTGACTCACCGATATTACATTCAGACCAAGGTGTGCAATACCAAATGTTAAGTTATCAACAGTTACTCGCTCAGCACAATATTGTACAAAGTATGTCGAGGAAAGGAAATTGTTTAGATAATGCCGCGATGGAAAGTTTCTTTGGTCGAATGAAAGTAGAATGTTTTTATGGCAAAACCTTCGAAAGCATTGAAGAACTTGAATCCGTTATCAAAGAATATGTTCGTTATTACAATGAGGAAAGAATACAATTAAGACTAAATGGACTGAGTCCTGTTCAATACAGAATTCAGTCCTTAAAATAACAGTCTAACTTTTCGGGGTCAGATCAGTTTTCTGTATGAACAGTTTTCATTATAAAGATGAAAAAATAGCGATAAGATTTTAATTACACCTTGTAAATAAATAGGTACACTTACTAACCTTCCATCATCATTTTATTAGAGAGGAAATCCTGATGTTAAAAAGAAGTATGAATATTGCCGATTATGATCCAATTTTATGGCAAGCAATCCAAGATGAAGATCGTCGTCAAGAAGAACATATCGAATTAATTGCTTCTGAAAACTATGCCAGCCCACGTGTAATGCAAGCACAGGGATCACAATTAACCAATAAATATGCGGAAGGTTATCCGGGTAAACGTTATTACGGTGGTTGTGAATATGTAGATATTATTGAGCAACTTGCGATTGATCGTGCGAAGGCGTTATTTGGTGCGGATTATGCTAACGTGCAACCACATTCAGGTTCACAAGCCAATGCCGCTGTGTATATGGCGTTATTGGAACCAGGTGATACGATTTTAGGTATGAGCTTGGCTCACGGTGGTCACTTAACCCACGGTGCATCAGTAAGTTTCTCTGGAAAAATTTATCATGCAGAACAATATGGTATTACTGATGAAGGTTTAATTGATTATGATGCGTTGCGTCAGCAAGCATTAGCTGTTAAACCAAAAATGATCGTTGGTGGTTTCTCAGCGTATTCTCAAGTTGTTGATTGGATGAAAATGCGTGAAATTGCGGATGAAGTTGGTGCCTATTTATTTGTGGATATGGCCCACGTTGCAGGTTTAATTGCGGCTGGTGTTTATCCAAACCCATTAGAATATGCACATATTGTAACAACAACAACCCATAAAACCTTAGCTGGTCCTCGTGGCGGTCTAATTTTAGCGAAAGGTGGTTCAGAAGAGCTGTATAAAAAATTAAATAGTGCAGTGTTCCCAGCAGGACAAGGTGGACCATTAATGCACGTAATCGCAGCGAAAGCGGTATGTTTTAAAGAAGCTATGGAACCAGAGTTTAAAGCATATCAACAACAAGTTGTGAAAAATGCTCAAGCGATGGTAGAAGTATTTAAACAACGTGGATATGACATTGTATCTAATGGCACAGAAAACCACTTATTCCTGGTTAATTTAGTTAGCAAAGGCTTAACCGGTAAAGCTGCGGATGCGGCATTAGGTCGTGCTAATATCACAGTTAATAAAAATGCGGTACCAAATGATCCGAAAAGTCCTTTCGTTACCTCTGGTATTCGTGTTGGTACACCATCAATCACTCGCCGTGGCTTTAAAGAAAATGAAGCACGTGAGCTTGCAGGTTGGATGTGTGATGTATTAGATGATATTGAAAACGAAGCAGTTATCGAAGCAACAAAACAAAAAGTGTTAGAGATCTGCCGTCGTTTACCAGTATATGCGTAATCTGCGTAATTATTGAGCTAAAGCCCTTTCTAACCAGAAAGGGCTTTTTTGTAACAAAATTTTTATTAAATTATTTCTGATTTTTATTTTTCTTCTTATTTTATAAGTCATTTTGTCACAATATTTTTATTTCTAAATTGTTAAAATTTATTAAATTTTTGCAGATCGTCACATATTATTTTGTTGAATAGGTATGCAAAAAACATTAATATGTTTGCATTATCGTCAGTATTCAATTCGAGCTAATTTCAATGACTATTAGTATCAAAAATGTGAACTTTTTCTATGGTTCCACACAGGCTTTATTTGACATTAATTTAACTGCAGAACAAGGCGACATTGTGGTGTTATTGGGGCCGAGTGGTGCAGGAAAAAGTACACTAATTCGTACTTTAAACTTACTTGAAGTACCAAAAAGTGGCGAATTAGTGATCGCTAATAACCGTTTCGATCTTTCTACGAATAATGATCCGAAAAAGATTCGTCAATTACGTCAGGATGTAGGAATGGTATTCCAACAATATCATTTATGGCCACATATGACCGTAATCCAGAATTTGATTGAAGCACCGATGAAAGTTTTAGGATTAAATGAAGATGCGGCTAAACAGCAAGCATTAAATTTATTGAAACGCTTACGTCTAGAAGCACACGCCGATCGTTTCCCATTACATTTATCAGGTGGACAACAACAACGAGTTGCGATTGCACGTGCTTTAATGATGAAGCCACAAGTATTGCTATTTGATGAGCCAACAGCAGCACTAGATCCTGAAATTACGGCACAAGTTGTTTCGATTATTCAAGAATTGCAACAAACAGGAATTACGCAATTTATTGTTACCCACGAAGTTAATGTTGCTCGTAAAACAGCGACCAAAGTGGTGTATATGGAACAAGGACGTATTATTGAGGTTGGTGATGCCTCATGCTTTGAAAATCCTCAAACTGAACAATTTAAACAATATTTATCACACTAAAATCCTTACAGGAGAAAACACAATGAAAAAAGTACTATTAGCAAGTTTATTATTTGGTGCTGCAGTGGCAGCGAATGCACAAACTATCACGTTTGCAATGGAACCAACTTATCCACCTTTTGAAAATACCAATGAAAAAGGTGAAATTATTGGTTTTGATGTGGATGTAGCAAATGCTATCTGTAAGGAAATCAAGGCGGACTGTAAGTTTACTAGTCAATCTTTTGATAGTTTAATTGCGGGGCTTAAATTTAAACGTTTTGATGCAGCGATTTCAGCAATGGATATCACTGAAGAACGTGCAAAACAAGTAAGTTTCTCTGATCCATACTATGATAGTTCTGCAAGTTTTGTGGCTGCAAAAGAAGGCGTGACATTAGAAAATGCAAAAAATGTTGGTGTGCAAAACGGAACAACTTTCCAACAATATGTTGCAGCAAAAGCAAAACAATATAACAGCAAACCATATTCAACCTTACAAAATGCAATTCTAGATCTTAAAAACGGTCGTATTGATATTATTTTCGGAGATACAGCAGTATTAGCGGAATGGATTAAGAGTGATAAAGCTGTTCACTTTGTTGGTGATAAAGTGACAGATAAACAATACTTTGGTAATGGATTAGGTATTGCAGTAAATAAAAAGAATACTGAATTATTACAACAACTTAATAAAGGTCTTGCTGCAATTAAAGCAAATGGCCAATATCAAGCGATCTATGATAAATGGATGTCTGGTAAATAATTAAAATGTTTGCAGATTTTATTAATTTAATGTTTTCCGCTACCCTAGTGACACTAGGGTTAGCGGTTTCTTCATTGATTCTCGGTTTGATTTTATCAATCGTTTTTGTGGTCTTAGAAACCAACAAAATTCGTTGTATCCGTCAAACGACATCAATAATCGTAACGCTATTGCGTGGTTTACCTGAGATTTTAGTGGTCTTGCTAATTTTCTTTGGTTCTACTCAAGTGCTTTTTCTGTTGACGGATGAATATATTGAATTCAGTGCATTTTGGTGTGGCACAGTAGCGTTAGCGATTATTTTTGCCGCCTATGCCTCACAGTCATTGCGGGGGGCAATTCAAGCTATTCCATTGGGACAATGGGAATCAGGTGCTGCACTTGGGTTAAGTCGTCCACAAACATTTGTGCGCATTGTGATGCCGCAAGTGTGGCGTCATGCTTTACCGGGATTAAGTAATCAATGGTTGGTGTTATTAAAAGATACCGCATTAGTGTCATTAATCGGTGTTGATGATTTAATGCGTCAAGCTGAGTTAGTGAATGCAAGTACTCATCAGCCGTTCACTTGGTATGGGATTGCCGCATTGTTGTATTTGGTGATTACACTGGTTAGTCAAGTGGGTATTCGTAAACTCGATCTCTACTTTACTCGCTTTGAAAGGGAGAAAGGATAATGACTTACGACTATTTTTTGACGATTGCGCAAGGTATTCCAACGAGTTTATTACTGACAGTGGTTTCGTTAGTAATTGCATTTTTATTAGCCTTAATCCTGACATTTTTATTAGCATTAAATAATAAAGTCATCAGTAAAATTGTTAATTTATATATTATGCTCTTTACTGGTACACCATTATTAGTTCAATTATTTTTAATTTATAGTGGACCAGGACAATTTGAATGGATTGTAAATAGTCCATTGTGGAGCTTATTATCGAATGCTTGGTTCTGCGCTATGTTAGCATTAGCGTTGAATAGCGCTGCTTACTCAACGCAATTATTCTATGGTGCAGTTAAAGCAATCTCAAAAGGACAATGGGAAAGCTGTATGTCTTTGGGATTATCAAGAGCACAAACATTAAAAATTTTAATTCCATATGCGCTAAAACGTGCATTACCGTCTTATACCAATGAAATCATTTTGGTTTTTAAAGGCACGTCTTTAGCATCAACGATTACAATAATGGATATTATGGGGTGCGCAAGACAACTCTATGGTACAGAATATAATGCGTTACTGATTTATGGTCTTGCAGGTGCACTTTACCTAGTGATTACTGGTGTTGCTACCTATTTATTACGTAAATTAGAAAAACGTGTGTTAGTCTTTGAACGTCTTGAGGTTTCTCAATAAGTTATAGCGGATAAAAAACAGGAATTTTACTGAACAATGCTTATATTAGGCATATAGGACGAAAAAGTTGGTAATGATCATTTCTCATAATTCTTACCAACTTTTTTATTTCAACAACATCTATCAGATGTATAATCTATTGAATTTTTTATGTTTGAGGATTTGTAGAAGAGTGATCTACTAATAAATAAGCACCCTTAGCGATCATACGTAGTTGTAAAATCACGCGATGTTTCAGCGCTTCGCGTTCTTGATTGTTCATATCTAACGCATGAGAGCCAGCAGTAAAAACAAGTGTCACCATTCCCTCTGCCTGAGCTTTAGCAACATAATCGGGGATGCCTTTATCTTTATTCATAATGTATTCCGCTAATTCGGCAACAAAGTGGTTAATTTCTCGAGAAGCCGCAGTACGAAACTCTTGTGAAGTCCCAGAGCTTTCTCGGAGTAATAGACGAAAAACATTTGGACGATTAGCAATAAACTCAAAGAATGTTTCTACTGAAATAACAATAACACTTCCACCATCAGCAATACGTTTACGAGCTTGTCGCATTAATTGACGCAGTATTAACCCAGCTTCATCGACCATACTTAACCCAAGTTCATCCATATCACGAAAATGACGATAAAATGAAGTGGGCGCAATACCCGCTTCTCGACTCACTTCACGTAAACTTAAATTAGAAAAACTTTTTTCGGCACTAAGCTGTTCAAAAGCGGCATCAATTAATGCTCGCCGTGTTTTTTCTTTTTGCTTCGCTCGGATTCCACTCATGATGATTAATCTTTAGTTGGGGTGACAAGTAATGGCTTAATATTTTTTTCCACTAGTTGAGCGACCCGTTGATAACGGGCGCGTAGTGGTGATCCTGGACGATAAATTAATCCAATAGAGCGGTATGGGCGAGGATCGATACAAGGAATGTATTTTACCCCTTGTCGAGAACGTTCATTTAATATGGCTAATTCAGGAATAAAGGTAATACCTGCATTTGCAGCAACCATATTGCGTAGCGTTTCTAAACTCGTCGCCTGATAATGGGTATTTTCTTTTGCACCGGCCACAAAACAGTAACCTAATGCTTGATCGCGGAAACAGTGACCATCGTCAAGCATTAATAGTTCATAATTTTTTAAACGTTCAAGCGGAATTTCTTTTTCTTTTGCGAGTGGATGTTTATCCGATACAGCAATTAACATGGCTTCATCATAAATTGGAATTTCCATAAATGCTGAAGTTTCTTTAACTAATGCAACGATAGCACAATCTAGTTGCCCTTTTTCTAATTGCTCTAATAGTTGATGAGTTTGTGCTTCGTAGAGATAAACTTCTAACTCAGGAAAAGCTTCGCGTAACATAGGAATCATATAAGGTAAGAGATATGGGCCAATGGTAGGAATCATACCGATATGTAATGGTCCAGTCATATCTTTACCTTGATTACTTGCCATTTCACGGAGTAATTGAACTTCACGTAGTACATTTCGGGCTTGATCTACTAATAGTAAACCTGATTGAGTAAATAAGACTTTACGGCTGGTTCGCTCTAATAAAATAATCCCTAATTCATCTTCTAATTTACGGATTTGTCCGCTTAATGTTGGTTGACTAACATGGCAAGCATCTGCGGCTTTACGGAAATGTTTATGGTCAGAAAGTGCAACTAAATACTCAAGATCCCGAAGATTCATAACGCTTCTCCTTTATAGGTTATGACGATTGAAAATGATATTTTTAATTGGAGAAAACTATATCATATTTATTGTTTAGTACAATTATTTTCTGTAGGTAACCACTGTTTTATAAGTTCATCAGTAATCAGTTTATGTGACCATAAACTGGTAATTGCTGGTTGTGGGAATTGATTATGGTTATAGGCAATCAGTTTTCTAAAATCAAAAGCAGCATGTGGGTAATCATTAATTAATAATAAGGCGAAATAACCATCTTCAGACCAACAAATTTGTAATTTTCTCGCGGTGTCTTTTTGATCAACGGAAGTGGCATTATAAATATGTAAGCTGTCAACAATTGCTTCATTTTGTTGTGTATCAATGGCGTAAAAATAACCTGTATCACCATCATCTTCGAATACAACTGCAAGGTGATCGTGTTGACTAGAATGCGTACCGACTTGTTTTGGTTGACTAATAAAAAGCTGATCTTCAAGTGTTAAATGCAACATAACTATTCCTTATAAGAATGTTGATAAATGATGATTAAGATGCTGAATACAATGTTCTAGAATTTGTTGTTCCTGTTCAGTAAAGCGCGCGAATTTTGGACTATCAATATCTAATACACTGATAATTTTGTCATTTTGATAAAGTGGTAACACGATTTCAGAATTACTTGCACTATCGCAAGCAATATGTCCATCAAATTGATGAACATTATCAACACGTAATACTTTATTTTGAGCCACAGCTTGACCACAAACGCCCTTACCAACAGGAATACGAGTACAGGCAATTTTACCTTGGAATGGTCCTAAAGTAAGTACGTTTTCTGAATTTAGTAGATAAAATCCAACCCAATTAATATCCGTCAAATATTGATTTAACAATGCAGAAGTGTTGGCTAATACACTAATTAGATTATTATCTCCTTCAATTAATGCTTGCAGGGTTTGAGGTAAGGTATTGATATCATGATCAGTGTAAGAAAACATAGTCTCTCCTAAGCAAATAAAAGCCGAAAGGAAATCCTTTCGGCCTAGAATAAAATGAAAAATTAAAAAATTACCAGCCCTTCACGACAGAATCTTTAAATTCTTCCATTGCTTTTTTATACACTTCTTCTGTGTTATATGCTTTTACAAAATTTTGTACATCTGGATCAGCTTTATTGTCTTCACGAGCAACAATGATATTTACATATGGAGAATCTTTATCTTCTACAAAAACAGCATCTTTGCTTGGATATAAACCAGCTTGACCAGCAAATGTATTGTTGATGATAGCGAGATCTACTTGACCTAAAGTACGTGGAATTAAGTTAGCATCAAGAGTTTTGATATTCAGATTTTTTGGATTTTCAACAATATCTAATGTAGTTGGTGTTAAACCTGTACCTGCTTTTAATTTGATTAAACCTTGAGCTTGTAATAAAAGTAATGCACGACCACCGTTAGTTGGATCGTTTGGAATAGCCACAGTAGCGCCATCTTTTAATTCGCTGGCTTTTTTGATGGTTTTAGAATAAGCCGCAATTGGGTAAACAAAAGTATTACCAACGATAACTAAGTCAGTCCAACCACGATCTTTCATCTGAGAATCTAAATAAGGTTTATGTTGGAAAGCATTTGCATCAATAAGTTTGTTTTCTAATGCTGCATTTGGCGTTACATAGTCAGTAAATGGAACTAACTCAACTTCTAGACCATATTTATCTTTTGCAATTTTTTTTGCTGTTTCAGCAACAGTCATTTCAGGACCAGTTTGGATACCTACTTTAATTTTGCCATCTTTAGCGAATGCGGATGATGAAAATGCAATTGCAGCAGATAATGCACTAATTGTTAAGATGTTTTTGATTTGCATATAAGAATCTCCTTGGATTATTTATGATTAAAATGACGGACAAGCTGATCACCAATAGTTTGAATCACTTGTACCATAATAACGAGGATAACAATGGTCGCGATTAAGATTTCAGGCACATAAGTTTGATAACCATACTGAATACCAACATAGCCTAAACCGCCGCCACCAACAGTACCAGCCATTGCAGAGTAGTTAACTAATGCGACTAAAGTAATTGTGATTGCATTAATAATACTTGGTAATGCTTCTGGTAATAAAAATTTAGTAATAATTTGGAAGTTACTCGCTCCCATAGCACGAGCCGCTTCGGTTAATCCGGATGGAATTTCCATTAATGCCCCTTCAACTAAACGAGCAACAAAAGGAATAGCTGAAATAGTTAAAGGAACAATTGCTGCGGTTGTGCCGATAAAAGTACCTAAAATCAGCATAGTAAATGGAATAATTGCTACCAGTAAAATAACGAATGGTACTGAACGTCCTACATTCACGATAGCACTAAGAATTGTATTAAGACTTTTATTCTCTTTAATTTGTCCTTTTTTCGTAATAAATAGAACAACACCAAGTGGAATACCAAATAAAGCTGCAAAAAAACCAGAGGCAAACACCATATATAATGTTTCTAATGTTGCATTGCCAATTAAAGTCCAAACTTGAGGAGTTAACACATCAAACATAACCTAATACCTCAACACGCACATTGTGTTCCATTAAATAAATTTTCGCTTGTGTAATAGCATCTTCATCACCTTCTACTTCTGCAATCACAAAGCCAAATTTAACGCCACCGGCATAATCAATTTGTGAAGTCAAGATACTTAAATCAATACCAAATTTCTTCGATGCAAGAGAGAGAAGCGGAGCATCTACAGAACGACCAGTAAATTCAAATTTTATTAGTGGATAAGATTCAGCATTGCGAGGTGAATCACTAAGTTGTGCTAAATACTCATCAGGTAAATTGATATGGAATGTTGAACGAATAAAATCTTGGGCTAATTGTGTTTTTGGATTTGAGAAAATTTCACTGACAGAGCCTTGTTCAACTAAACAACCTTTATCAATAATAGCAACTTGATCGCAGATCTGTTTCACAACATCCATTTCATGAGTAATCAAAAGAATGGTAATTCCTAAGTTACGATTAATTTCTTTTAATAGACGCAAAATTGATTGTGTTGTAGCAGGATCTAAAGCACTAGTAGCTTCATCACACAATAATACTTTTGGATCACTTGCTAAGGCACGAGCAATCGCAACACGTTGCTTTTGTCCTCCGGATAAATTACTTGGATAAGCATCTTTCTTATCCGCTAAACCGATCATATTTAAAAGTGAATTGACTTTTTCGGTAATCTTCTCTTTTGGAGTACCATTTAATTCTAGTGGCAAAGCTATATTACCGAATACTGTTCTACAACTTAGCAAATTGAAATGTTGGAAAATCATACCAATTTGACGACGAGCTTGCACAAGTTCAGATTGCGATAATTGCATTAAATTTTTGCCATCAACAATAACATTACCGCTAGTTGGGCGTTCCAAAAGGTTGACACAACGAATTAGAGTGCTTTTACCAGCACCTGATGCGCCAATTACCCCAACAATTTTTCCTTGTGGAATATGTAAAGAAACATTGTCCAAAGCCGTAAGCTGTCGCCCATTGACTTGGAAAGTTTTATAGATATTTTCTAATTTGATCATTTTTTACTTAATTAAGTGGATAACAGAAAATTACCGAGTATTTTAGACGTCTAGATAGCTATGTCAATAAGTTTTTATAAACTTTAGTTATTAATGATTAAATCTTATTTCTTTATTATGATCTGAAAAGATGGATTAACATTGAAACAATAAGTTTTGTTATAGTAAGTTGGCTATTAAATAGAAGACATAATAAAGAGGAATAAATGAAGAAAGCGATTTTTTTAGATCGGGATGGCACACTAAATATTGATCATGGCTATGTTCATACGATTGATCAGTTTCAGTTTATTGAAGGAAGTATTGAAGCTTTAAAAGTATTACAAGATATGGGATATGCTTTAGTGTTAGTGACCAATCAATCTGGTATTGCTAGAGGGTATTATACGGAAGAAGAGTTCAATCAATTAACAGAATGGATGGACTGGTCTTTAGAAGATAGAGGAGTACATCTGGATGGAATTTATTATTGTCCACACCACCCAGAAGGAATTGGCGAATATCGTCAGGAATGTGACTGTCGTAAGCCAAAAGCTGGAATGTTGCTAGAGGCAATTAGAGATCTTCATCTTGATCCTAATCAGTCAATAATGGTTGGTGATAAATTAGATGATGTATTGGCAGGGCAAGCAGCAAATATAAAGCATACAGTTTTAGTAAAAACAGGGAAAGATATTTCTACTGAAATTGCAGCTAAGGCAGATTATGTTATTGATTCTATTGCAGAACTTCCAGAGTTGCTTAAAGAGATAAATTTTAAGAAGTTTAAAAAGTAGTCGATCGATCTTTTTTTGAAAAAAAAAACTTGCACAGGAATTTGAAATCACTATAATGCACCTCCGCAACGACGCTGAAGTGTGAAGTGA
>NZ_JAQIBB010000070.1:0-21836 GCF_027920745.1 Gallibacterium faecale
TGATTTCCTTCAATTATAGAAACCCATTCACCATCCTCTCTTTGAACAATATGCGCTTTAGGACTTGTCATGTTGCCTCCTTTTTTAAGATAAATAATTTTATATACGATCAACAACAAACTGATCTGATCAAATTATACACAAAAATAAACTATATTCAAATATTTATATTGAAAAGCCAATGAATATAAAAATTCCCTAATAAAAGGGGCTCTATTTCTTAATAATTAAATTTTTATTATTTAAAATTTTCAATATAATTGCAGATGCAGCTACCATCGCGTAGCTGGGTGTTGAAACATTGGCTTTTCTATATACAATATAGTAAAAAAGCAGCCACCTATTTGTGTGGCTGAGTAAAAAATGCGGTACTCGCCGCATTTTTTAATTAAATTACTTTCTTGCCAGAATTGGTTTTAAGAAACGTGCAGTGTGAGAGCCTTCCACTTCCGCAACCTGTTCAGGCGTACCCGTTGCGATAATCTGTCCGCCACCGCTACCACCTTCAGGACCAAGATCAACAATCCAGTCAGCCGTTTTGATAACATCTAGATTATGCTCAATCACAACAATAGTATTACCCTGATCACGTAAACGATGTAATACCTCAAGTAATTGCTTAATATCCGCAAAATGAAGCCCTGTGGTTGGTTCATCTAAAATATAAAGCGTCTTACCTGTATCACGTTTTGATAATTCAGACGCTAATTTTACCCGCTGTGCTTCACCACCTGATAACGTAGTCGATGCCTGTCCCAAACGAATATAAGACAAACCAACATCAATTAACGTTTGCAATTTACGTGCAATCATTGGAATTGCATCAAAAAACTCTCGTGCTTCTTCAACTGTCATTTCCAACACTTGATGAATGGTCTTTCCTTTATAGCGAATTTCCAATGTTTCTCGGTTATAGCGTTTTCCTTTACAGTGATCACAAGGCACATAAATATCTGGTAGAAAATGCATCTCGACCTTAATCACCCCATCACCCTGACACGCTTCGCAACGTCCGCCACGCACATTAAAACTAAAGCGTCCCGGATTATATCCTCTCGCCCGTGCTTCTGGCACACCGGCAAATAATTCCCGAATTGGCGTAAATACCCCAGTATAAGTCGCCGGATTAGAACGCGGTGTACGACCGATTGGACTTTGATCAATATCGATAACTTTATCAAAAAACTCTAGCCCCTCAATCCGCTCAAACGGTGCGTGCTGTTGGTTTTCCGCTCGATTTAACGCATTTTGTGCAATTGGGAATAAGGTATCATTAATCAATGTTGATTTACCTGACCCAGATACTCCAGTAATACAAGTAAATAATCCTACTGGAATTTCCAAATTAGCTGATTTTAAGTTATTACCTGTTGCTCCAAATAACTTCAACATCCGTTCCGGATCCATTGCTGTTCTTTGTGCGGGAATTTCAATTTTTTCTTTGCCGGACAAGAAGCGACCTGTTAGTGAATTCGGATCCTGCATAATTTCTTGAGCTGTCCCTTGTGCAACCACAGAACCGCCATGTACACCTGCACCTGGCCCAATATCAATAATATGATCTGCCGTTAAAATCGCATCTTCATCATGCTCAACCACAATCACCGTATTACCTAAATTTCGTAAATGTAATAAGGTATTCAATAAACGCTCATTATCTCGTTGATGCAAGCCAATCGAAGGTTCGTCTAGTACATACATTACCCCAACTAACCCTGCACCAATTTGACTTGCTAAACGAATTCGCTGCGCTTCACCGCCAGATAAGGTTTCTGCAGAACGAGAGAGCGAAAGATATTCCAACCCAACATTCACTAAAAATTGCAAACGTTCTTTAATTTCTTTCAGAATTTTTTCGGCAATTTTCGCTTTTTGCCCCTCAAAATTTAATTGCTCAAAATAGCGTAATGCATCGCCAATACTCATCTCTGAAATTTGCGGTAAGGTCGTATCACCAATAAACACATGGCGTGCTTCTTCTTTTAAACGAGACCCATGACAATCCTGACATGGACGATCGCTAATATATTTCGCAAGCTCCTCACGTACTGACATAGATTCAGTTTCTTTATAACGGCGTGCCATATTATTCAGCACCCCTTCAAATGGGTGATGACGCACGACTACATCCCCACGATCATTCACATATTGGAATTCAATTTCCTCTTTTCCAGAACCATTTAATACTAGCTCTTGAATCTTGCGTGGTAACTCTTCAAATGGGCTTTCAATATCAAAATGATAATGACGAGCCAATGACGTTAGCATTTGATAATAATAGAAGTTGCGTCGATCCCAACCTCGAATTGCCCCACCAGCCAATGATAAACTTGGATTTTGTACTACACGTTTTTCATCAAAATATTGTTGAATCCCTAATCCATCACACGTTGGACACGCCCCTGCGGGGTTATTAAACGAGAACATTCTTGGTTCAAGTTCAGGCACAGAATAGCCACAATGCGGACAAGCAAAATTCGCTGAGAATACCAACTCCTCAGCAGCAGGATTATCCATATCAGCAATAACAACAATACCACCAGATAACTCTAATGCCGTTTCTAATGATTCCGCTAAACGGGTGGCTAAATCAGCACGAATTTTGAAACGATCCACCACCACTTCAATCGTATGTTTCTTTTGTAACTCTAATTTTGGCGGATCAGATAAATCACAAATCTCACCATCAATTCTTGCCCGAATATAACCTTGTGCGGCAATCCCATCTAATAATTTTGTATGTTCCCCTTTACGCCCTTTCACTACTGGCGCAAGTAACATCATACGACTGCCTTCAGGTAACGCTAATACCTGATCCACTATCTGACTTATCGTTTGTGCGGTTAATGGCGTATTATGAGTTGGGCAGCGTGGTTCCCCCACGCGTGCAAATAATAAACGCAGATAGTCATAAACTTCGGTAATCGTTCCTACTGTTGAACGCGGATTATGTGACGTTGATTTTTGCTCAATAGAAATAGCAGGTGATAAGCCCTCAATATGATCAACATCGGGCTTTTCCATTAATGATAAAAACTGTCGAGCATATGCAGATAAGGATTCAACATAACGGCGTTGTCCTTCTGCATACAACGTGTCAAATGCTAATGATGATTTTCCTGATCCTGATAATCCAGTAATCACAACTAATTTATTACGTGGAATTGTCAGATTAATATTCTTTAGATTATGGGTTCTTGCACCCCTAATTTCGATATTGTCCATATGCTGCAACAAAAAAATGAAAAAACTCGACGATTATCGCAAAATCAAAAAAACTGTGCAAATATCCAGTATATCTCTATTGAATTCATCTTCTTTTAAACCTTTCAAAGCACCACAAAACAAAAATAGATAAACTCCACATAAAATACAAAAAATTTAAATAAAATATAATAAATTAGAAAATAATTATTATTTTATCTATAAGATATGCTAATACATTAGATAAGAAATCAATATTTGTCATTTATTCTCCTCCACGACATGATAAGTCTAACCCTAACACTCCAAGGAGAGCACTATGAAAACTTTATCATTCTTAAAAACCAGTATTGCCTTAACCTGTGTCTCTATCAGCTGTCTAGCACAAGCAGATTTATTAGATGATATTAAGGCAAGAGGCGAAATTGTTATCGCTACTGAAGCGCGTTATACCCCATTTGAAATGCTAGAAAACGGCAAGATTGTGGGCTATGGCAAAGATATTTTGGATGAAATTATGAAAGATCTTCCGGGTGTTAAATTGAAACAATTAGATCTTCCCTTACAAGGTATTTTAGCTGGATTAAGTGCCAAACGTTATGATTTTGTCGCTACCTCTTTAACTATTACTAAAGCTCGTGCTGCAAACTATGCCTTTACCTACCCGATTTCTACCGCAAGTGTTGCTATCTTAAAACGAAAAGGCGATGACAGCATTAAATCACCATTAGATATGGTTGGAAAAATTGCAGGAACTCAAGCTGGTTCACCACAAGTTGATATTTTGAAAGATTATGCTGAAAAAACACTTATTCCAAAAACAGGTAAATCAGTAAAAGGAATTCAAGAGTTTACAGATTATAACGAGGCTTATGCCGCATTAGCCGCTCATCGCGTAGATTTTGTACCCCAAGCTATTCCAAATTTAGCACCTGTTGTCAAAGAACGCCCTGAACTCTTTGAAATAGTTCAACCACCTTTTGGTCCAGATACTTACTATGCTTGGGCTGGTCGTAAAGATGCTGATTCTGCTCGTTTAGTACAATTTTTCAGCGACGAAATAGAAAAACTACATAAAAGTGGCAAGTTAGCCGAATTACAAAAAAAATGGTTTGGCTTCACTATGGATATTCCAACAGGTTATGTTCCTGAACCTGCACAATAAAAGTTACTTTAGTTTATTGTATTAATAGGAGTTGATTATGGCGAATCAATATGAACATGGTAATTTGAATCTTCCTTTTGTTGGTCATTGTAGCTTTGCTAAAAAACCAATTGTTACAGATTGGAATAACTTTACAGCTGATTTTGCTATTTTAGGTATCCCTTATGATATGGGATGTCAATATCGCTCTGGGGCCCGATTCGGGCCTCGGGGTATTCGTCAAGCCTCAACACTATTCGCTTTTGGACATAATGGTGCCTATGACTATGAAAAGGACATTCTTTTCCTAGCAGAAGATGAAGTTTCCATTGTTGATTTAGGCGACGTAGATATTATTCATACTGACTCTGTGACTAGTATGAAAAATGCTGAAACAGCAGTCAGAAAAATCCTTCAACAAAATGCAATACCTATCATACTTGGTGGTGATCATGCTATTACAGCAGCAACCATTGCTGCTTTTGATAAATATGATGACATCCATGTCTTACAAATTGATGCACACTTAGATTTTGTCGATGAACGACATGGTGTACGTTATGGACATGGTAATTGTATGAGAAGAGCGAGTGAAATGAAGCATATATCAGGTTTAACCCAAGTAGGTATCCGCAATGTTTCTTCTTCTAACCAGCAAGATTATTATGATGCACAACAAGCCGGTTCTCATATTTTTTCTGTACGCCAATATAGGAAATTAGGACTACAAACTATTCTAGAGACAATTCCCGCTGGAAAATGTCTCTATGTGTCGATTGATATTGATAACTTCGATCCTTCTATTGCCCCCGGTATGGGTACACCTAGCCATGGTGGATTCACCTATTATGAAGTATTAGAACTACTCGAAGCCGTAAGCAAACAAAATCATATTGTCGGAGTAGATTTATGTGAAGTGGCGCCACCTTACGATCCTAGTGAAATCACAGCTACACTTGCCGCACAACTTTTATTGAATTTTATAGGATATATACATCACTATAAAAAACCGCATTTTTCAGTCTAAATTAAAGGAGGTGACAATGTTTGATATTAGTATTGTCTTTAACAACATTACACCTTTACTACAAGGATTATGGACAACTGCATGGATATCTTTTTTATCTATTTTTTGTGGATTCTTGCTAGGATTAGGGCTTTATTCTTTACGAAAATCAACTTATGTTTTCTTTAGTTGTATGACTAAAAGTTATATTAGTTTTTTTCGAGGTACTCCATTACTAGTACAATTAGCTATTGTTTTTTATTTTTTACCTTTAATCAATATCGATATTCCGCCTCTACTCGCAGCAATTATTACACTCAGTATGAACACTGCCGCATTTCAAGCGGAAATTTTACGAGGTGGTTTTAATGCTATTTCAAAAACACAAGATGAAAGTTGTTGGGTATTTGGCTTTTCTCCGGTTCAAGCTTTCTTTTATATTAAATTACCCCAAGTAATTAAATCGACTTTACCCGCATTAATCAATGAATCCATTGATATTATTAAAAACTCTTCTCTTATATCTACCATTTCGGTGATGGATTTAATGCGTATTGTGCAAACGTACTCATCCACAACTTACCGACCTTTAGAGTTTTTTGCTGCCGCAGGCGTACTTTATCTCTGCCTCACATCTATTGTGAATCTCTTTGGTTACTATATCGAGAAAAAATTAAATATATATTAAGAGGATAACCATTATGAACTCTGAATACTTTCTTCTTTTTCTCTCTGGTTTGAAATATACATTACTTGTTTGCTTTGGTGCTTTAATTCTCGGGATTGTAGCAGGCGGCGTCCTATATTTTATTTTAAGCCTAAATAATCAAATTTGCCGTACATTTTATCGCCTCTATATTTTAATCTTCCGAGGTACTCCTTTATTGGTTCAAGTTTATCTCGTATTTTATGGTGGCCCTTACATTGGACTAACTTTAACCTCAATCGAAGTAGGAATTATCGGTTTAGGTTTGTATGTCTCTGCCTATTTTGCAGAAATATATCGGATTGGTTTTAAGAATATTCCTAAAGGACAAATTGAAAGTGCGGTTGATCTCGGCTTTTCTAAAACACAAATATTATTTCATATCCAAATTCCACAAATGTTAGGTTTGATCATTCCTCCAATTACCAATCAAACCATTATTTTAGTCAAAGAATCCGCCATTTTATCCATTATTACTGTTCCTGAACTAATGACTGCGGCGACCAGAATGGCAACTGAAACCTTTCGAGTAGTAGAACCATATCTTACTTTAGCACTTGCTTACTGGTTTATTACATTCTGTGTCAGCAAAGTTGGTATTTGGGCAGAAAGAAAAACCACCCATTATTTAAATTCATAACTATATGAGGGAAGCATTATGTATAGCAACTCAGCAATTCAACTTATTGATCTTCATAAAAGCTATGGTCAAACTGAAGTATTAAAAGGAATTAATTTATCCATTGAAAAAGGCGAAGTGATCTGCATTATTGGCGGTTCTGGCTCAGGGAAAAGCACAATGCTTCGTTGCATTAACTTTTTAGAACAATATAACTCAGGTGAAGTTTTAGTTAACGGACGATTAATTGGCTATGGTTGTGATGAGCTAGGTAATTATATCCCTTTACCTTCTCATATTATTCAAAAAGATCTGCGCGATGTTTGTATGGTTTTCCAACAATTTAATCTATGGCCACATTATACTGTATTAGAAAATGTATATAAGCCATTAGTCATTACACAAAAATTGGATAAAAATCTAGCCAAACAAACTGCTATTCGTATGCTCGAAAAAGTTGGTATGGTACACAGAAAAGATGCCTATCCTTCGCAATTATCCGGAGGGCAACAACAACGTGTTGCTATCGCACGGGCATTAGCTGTTGAACCTAAAATTATGTTATTTGATGAACCTACGTCAGCACTCGACCCGGAATTAGTTGGTGAAGTATTAAAAGTGATGAAATCACTTGCAGAGGACGGAATGACTATGGTGATTGTTACCCATGAAATGGGATTTGCTGCAAATGTTGCAGACAGAGTCATTTTTTTAGCCAATGGCTTAATCGAAGAACAAGGAACCCCTGATCAAATCTTCAATCACCCTAAATCAGAAAAATTAATTCAATTCCTGAGTGCTTGGCATGAACGTAATTAAGCACAGTGACAATCTTGTTTTTATCTGCATTCTAGGTAAAAACAAGATACCTACAACAGAAATAAAATCATAAAATAAAAACCGTTTATCTAAACAAAGGTAAACGGTTTTTAACAAAATGGCTCAATAAACTTATCGAAATAACTTTCCTAAGAAAACACCACTTATAATCATAATTAACGCCACTAAATGAATCCAAGTGAGTGTTATGGCTGGGAAAACTAATGCCATCATACAAATAGAAAGCAATGGGGTTAAATAGGTTAAAGTTCCAATTAAACGTGGATCACCATATCGAATCGCATAATCCCATGAATAGAAGCTCAAGCCCATTGGGCCTAAACCCAACATCAAAATAATCACAATATTGTGCCAATTAATATCCGTTATTGGTAATTGACCCCCTAATAGGAAATACACTATTACAGCGATTACACCTGAACATAAACAAAATCCAGCAACAGCAGAAGATGGCATATTTTTTACTTTTGCATTAGATAAAGTGTAATAAGCCCATAATAACGCTGCAAAAAATGCTTCTATATAACCAAACCAATCATGACTATTTCCTTCTGTAGGCTTCTGTTGCATTAATGTAAGAATTACTCCCAAGAATGCTAAAACAGTACCTATAATATGTCCCATATTTAAACGTGTCGAAATAAATAATGGGCTACCCAATACAATAAATAATGGCCATAAATACTGAATCATATTAACAGCCATTACTGGGGAACGAGAAAAAGCATCAAATAATAAATAATGGTATCCAAATAACCCTATAATGGCTTTAATCCAAACAGATAAAGATAATTTCCATTGATACCAAAATTTTAAGCCAGGAATAGAAGCAATAATTAAAATAATGCCTACAGTAAATAAAGGAGGAAGATGATTAATACTGACCATTAATGTGGCCAAAGAAGACCACATTAAAATAGTCAAGACAGCAAAAAGAATTGCTTTTTTGTTAATGCTGCCCTGCATAAATTACCTTTTAATAATATTGTGTTCAGGACCTACAGGAAAACCTGTAATGTTTTGATTACCATCTTCAGTAACAACTAAGATATCGTGTTCACGATAAGCGCCAGCACCTTTCAAGCCTTCAGGAATCATTAACATAGGCTCCATAGAGATCACCATTCCCGGTTGTAAAACAGTTTCAATATCCTCACGTAGTTCTAATCCTGCTTCACGTCCATAATAGTGACTCAACACACCAAATGAATGACCATAACCAAAAGTTCGATATTGTAATAGATCATATTGTGCATAAATTTCATTTAATTCATGAGCAATATCACAACAACGAACACCAGGCTTAATTAACTCAATACCTTTACGATAAACCTCAGTATTAACCTCCCACACTTTTAGCTGCTCATCACTACAATGATCCATAAATAACGTTCTTTCCAAAGCTGTGTAATAACCTGCAATCATTGGGAAACAGTTCAAACTTAAAACGTCACCTAATTGAATTGCTCTACTTGTCACTGCATTATGCGCACCGTCCGTATTGATGCCAGATTGAAACCAAGTCCAGGTATCTCGCAATTCAACATGTGGATAAGTTGCAGCAATTTCACGGATCATTGCATCTGTTGAGGCAATTGCTACCTCATATTCAGGCACATTCTCCGCAATAGCCTCTCTACAAGCATATCCCCCAATATCAGCAATTCTTGCCCCATTTTTGATTAGCTCAATCTCTTCAGCTGATTTAATCATACGATTAAACATCAAATCTGTAGCAACATCAAAAAACTCCGAACCTGGGAAAAACTCCTTCAATAAATTTAATGATTGCAATGGCAAGCAATCTTCTTCATAACCAAGTCTCAATTTATCTTGTGGCAAAACAGCTTTGATCGCACGATAAAAATTATTACGACGCCAATCTGTATAAATAATATTTTCACCAAAACTACGTCGATATCCTAAACCACCATCAATGTTTGCCGTGACAGTTACTGAACGATCCTCTGTCACAACTAAAGCAAAAGATCGCCCAAAAGAATAATAGAGATAATCACTAAAATAATTCACATTGTGATAAGACGTTAAAATCACTGCATCAAGATTTTTATTTTTCATTACTTGTCGTAAAGATGTTAATCGTCGATTCATCTCTTGTGGTGAGAAAGTGCCTTTTACTTTAGCCCCATTTCTAATTTCAATCACATCTTGCATATTCATAGTAAAACCTCATTTTCGTTATTAATAATCGATTAATGTTGTACAGAATATAAAGAAGTCATTCAAATTATGAATTCTTATCTAACAATAACTTATTCTTATTGATGCAATAATTTTTCAATTGAATACTCTTGTTCAAAACTCCTTGCTTTAGCTTCTATCCATTCAATGAATTCACTAACATGTGTTTTTTCTAATAATGATTTTTGACAAACCAAATAGACACTCTGATCTTGGATACAATCCCGATACAATGGTACTAACCTTCCAGCAGCGATTTCCCTCGCCACCAAAACGTGCCTAGTTAATGCCAATCCTTGCCCCTCAATCGCTGCCTGTAAAATCAAATCCGCTCGGTTATATCGATGACCTGCTTGAGTATCAATATTCTTTCCTTGAGATAAAGCCCATTGTTTCCAAGACGTAGCAAGTTTTACTTGTGGTAATGAATCATGTAGTAATGGAATTTGTTGTAAACAACGTTCCGGATCACAATCATATTTATCAAATAACGTCTTACTAATAACAGGATAAATATAATCATGTAATAAAAATTTCTTTAACATACTCGGCATATCACCATACCCATGACATAAAGCCACATCTATTGCATCATCACGAAAATTAGGCTCACACGTATCCACAACTAAATTTAAACTAATCTCTGGGCAAGCCGTCTGCAAATCTTGTAAATAGGGTATTAGCCAACAACTCGCCATAGAAGGCATACAATAGAGATCAATAACTCGAATTTGTTGAATATCTGAAATATGTTGCATTGCTTGCTGTAATTGATCAAAAGCCAAAATGACATGTCGTAATAATTCACTGCCTTCCCGACTTAGTGTTAATTGTCGAGGCTTGCGATGAAATAACTTGTACCCTAAACGATCCTCTAATAACAGAATTTTCTGACTGACTGCACTTTGCGAGACACACAGTTCATCTGCTGCTTGGGTAAAACTTAGGTGACGAGCAACAACTTCAAAATAACGTAAAGCTTCAAGAGGAGGTAACTTCATATTGATCACCTTGACACGAAAGATTTATTAAATATATAAAATCCAAAAATAAAGATAAAAAATAAATAAATCAACAGTATTATTTTAATATTTATAAAAAATTTTTAATAAAAATGGCATTTTTATAAATAGAAACAAATGAACAAAAGAAGGGTCAAACTAACATATTGATATTGCACTTAATAAAAACCTCGACAAAGTTCGCAAAATCAAAAAAACTGTGCAAATATCCAGTATTCTTTATTTTTTTCACTAGGGATTTACGGTAAGATAACCCCCGTTTTTAGTTTTTAATGAAAAAGAAGAGGTAATTTTTATGGCAGGTGTTAATAAAGTCATTATCGTTGGTAATTTAGGCAATGATCCTGAATTAAGAACTTTCGCTAACGGTGATGCAGTTGCCAATATTAGTGTTGCAACCAGTGATCGTTGGCAAGATAAACAATCAGGAGAATGGCGAGAAGTTACCGAATGGCACCGTATTGTATTATTCCGTCGGTTAGCTGAAGTGGCGGGGCAATATTTACGCAAAGGTTCAAAAGTCTATATAGAAGGCAAAATTCGCACCCGTAAATGGCAAGATCAAAATGGTCAAGATCGTTACTCTACTGAAATTCATGCAGATACCATGCAAATGTTGGACAGCCGTAGCGACAGAATGGGAGCAGATATGTCTGCTGCTGCACCACAAAATCAATTCGCTCCAGCAAACAACTATCAACAACCACAGAAAAATACCCAACAATTTGCTACACAACCTGCGGCTAAACCTGCAGCACAACCAGCCGTAAATCCTGATGTGGCATTTGATGATGATATGCCGTTTTAAAATATACAGCGCAATAGAATCTTAAGCATAAACACAAAGGTATTCCTTATTGGAAATAGAGTTCTGATTATCTTTACAAAAAGATAAAAATTGGGACTATATTTCCAATTTTTATTGAGGACTCTACCTCCTATTTTCTATGATTAAATATAATCAATATTGCCAATAACTGATGTAATTTAAAGATATAAACTGTATCACATAAAAATTTCATGAAATTTTATATGTTCAAGTTATTTATAATATTCCACTCGAAGAACTCGTTAATACAGAAATTGCCAACGGCGAGTTAATTCGTATCTTCACTGAACAAAGTTATGTTTTCCCAAGTTTTTATCTCTATTATCCTCATCGCAATGTTTCGCCTTCTTTACGTGCTGTAATCGAATGTTTAAAACTCAATTAAGCACTCTAAGCTCAAAATTGGCATTATCAAAGATCTATACTATTATCATCACAGGCTATTTACCCTGATGTTCCCGGTAAATACCTGCATTATTCATCTAAAACAAAGGATATGCTTATGAAAAAATATACGCTTCACGCTGTTGTTGCTTTAGCGTCTATCGCAATTTTTGGTTGCCAAACTGCAACAACACCCCAAGCTAATCCTGTCGCGGGGAAATATTTAGGCACATTACCTTGTGCGGATTGTGACGGTATTAAAACAACACTTTTCCTTAACTCAGATAAAAGTTTTAATTTGAAAAGTGAATACTTAGGTAAGCCAGATGCAGTCTTTACTGAAAATGGGATTTATACCATAGAAAACCAGCTAATTACGTTAAAAGCGTCTGCTGATGGGGAAAAACATTATTACAAAATCACTGATCAAGGATTAGCCACAAGCGATCAACAAGGTCATATTAATACTGACGAAAACAGCAAAGATTACCTGCTAAAAAAACAATAACTAATCAAAAACAAAAAGCGGTGTAGATTCTCTCTACACCGCTTTATTCTTACTTCAACAATTATTCTGCTTTTTCAGGTTTCACATTACTAAATGTAGGTGGAAGCCCCTTCATATCAGGAAGTTGGTGTGCAATACCCTTATGACAATCAATACAAGTTTTGTTTTCTTTGATTGCCAATTCGTGCATTTTTGCAGCCACTGTTTTTTGTTGTGAGAAATCCATACGTTCAAAATTATGACAGTTACGACACTCTTGTGAATTGTTCGCTTTCATACGTTCCCATTCACGTTCTGCCATATGTAAACGGCGCGCATTAAATTTCTCTAATGTATCAGTGTAACCCATATAGTAAGCGTACACTTCACGTGCCGCTTTAATCTTACGTACCATTTTTGGAATAAACTCGTGTGGCACGTGACAATCTGGGCAGCTTGCGCTCACTCCGCTACGGTTTTGATAGTGTGCCGTATGCAAATACTCCGGATAAACGTCATTCGTATGGCAGCTTGCACAGAACTCTTCGGTATTGGTTTGTTCTAAACCATAATTAAAGCCTACCCAAGAAACAATTCCCGCAATAAATGCCACCACAATTAATGTGCCGACTGCAATTTTACTTGGGCTTCTAAACCAAGTCCAAAAACGCTTGATTAAGCCAAATAAGCCAGATTTTTTCGGTTTCTCTGTGGTCATCACATTTCTCCTTTATTATTGGCCATAACCAGGTAATGGTTTGAATTCATTTGGCACAATCGCTTTTGCATCAGTTTGCGGTACGTGGCATTGTAAACAGAAGTAACGGCGTGGTGACGCATTCGCACTAATCTTACCATCACGATCCATAAAGTGGGTTGGGCTAATACGTGTTGCCCCTGTTACACGTGCATTTTCCGCACTATGACAGTTCAAACATTGGTTTACATTTTTAGTGACTTGCATTCCAGCAACGCTATGTGGAACCAATGGTGGTTGATTAACATAGTTTAATGCTTGTTGTCCGCCTTCTTTTGGTACGTTATAAGCATTTGGTGCAACATTTTCCGCAGCATGCTCTAATTTTACTCCTTCTTTTGCTAACCCATCATTATTTGGATTAGCTTCACCTGCTGCCATCACAGACGTCGCCATCATACTTGCAAAAAGTACAGCAGCCATTTTCCATACAGTTTTATTTTTTACCATCTTTCTCACTCCCCAGAATGATCGAATCTTGTTGAAAATTTAAATACTTTTTCAGCACAGACATCAACACAACGTCCACAGCTGATACAATCTTTTGAAAGTACGAGCAGGCTCTCTTCTTTTTTACCATGTAATGGCGCACGCAATACTTGCGCTTCTGGACAAACGTTATAGCAATCCATACAGTTATCACAACGTGCACGATCAATAACTTTTATCCGGAAAATACCTTTCGCACCAATCACACCATGTGTTGCACCGATTGGACAAAGATGCCCACACCAGCCATGCTCGACAATAAACAGATCAAATAAGAAAATCGCTAAGATTAACCAAAGTCCCGCGCCAAACCCAAAGATCAATTCGCGACCTAAGGTAGCAACAGGATTAATCCATTCCCACAATAATGTCCCGCTAGCCGCACTACCAATTAAAATCACGGCTAATAACCAATAGCGTAATGAACGTGGAATTTTTGCTGTTTGACGTAAACCTAATTTACGACGCAACCACGCAGCACTATCCGTAACCACATTTAACGGACAACACCAGCCACAAAAGACTTTACTGCCCACTAACGCATAGAATGCAATAATAATTCCAGCACCTAATAACGTAGTGAAGCTTGGTAAATGCCCAGTAACTAAACTTTCCGCAGTAATTAATGGATCACTTAACGGTACCGTATCTAATAACAAGCTACCGCTATAATTACCTTTTAAAATCCATACGCCGAAAAGTGGCCCTGAGAGAAACATCGCTAACACCGCAAGTTGTGATAAACGCCGCCAAAATAAAAAGCGATTCGCATACCACCAACCAAGTTTTTCTCTGGCTTCTCGACCAGCTGCTTTTGGTGCGTTTGCCATTATTTCACCTCCGGCATCCGAACAGGCAAGCTAATAGTTTCTTCTGAAAGCAACGATTTGCCAGCTTTCTCTTTTTCCTGCCAGCCAAAACGATAATGTTCGCCTAACATTCCTTTCGCGAGAGAAAGCGGTAACACTTTGATCGCAGCTTCTTCTAAAACACAAGCCTCTTCACATTTACCACACCCAGTACAAGCCTCAGAATGTACAGTCGGAATCATCAATGCGTGTTTTCCAGTGCGTTCATTATGTTGATTTTCCAAAGTAATAGCTTTATCAATTAATGGACAAACACGATAACAAACATCGCAACGTAAACCTTGCCAGTTCAAACAGGTTTCATGATCCAATAATACAGCTAGCCCCATTCTCGCTTTATTAATATCTTCTGCATTTGCATCCAACGCACCACTTGGGCACGCTTTGGCACATGGAATATCTTCACACATTTCACACGGTTTTTTACGTGCGACAAAATAAGGCGTTCCCGCTTGCAGCGGCGATACCCACGAAGCAAGATATAACATATCGTAAGGACAAGCCTGTACACACTGACCACAACGAATACACGCATCAGCAAACGCCTGCTCATGTTCCAACGCAAACGGTGGACGCAACGCAACGCCATCACGTGCCAGACTTTGCTTCTGTGGTAAACTCAACAAAATCCCTAATCCAGCTAAACCGCCGGCGGTACGTGTTGCATCTTTTAAGAAACGACGACGCTCAGGCGTAAACCCTGTTTCACGTGTTGTATTTTCGTTTCGTATCTCACGTTTCATGCTGTTATTCATTATGTATTGGTGACTTATGGGAATCTGCGCCTCAACCTAACGGAAAAAGCGCAATGATACCTACTGATTAAATCTTAGTAACCTTAACGGCACATTTCTTAAAGTCTGTTTCTTTAGAAATTGGATCCGTTGCATCCAGTGTTAACATATTGGCTAACTGTCCTGCATCGAAGAAAGTGGTAAATACCAAACCTCTTGGTGGTTTGTTACGGCCACGTGTATCGATCACAGTTTCCATTTGTCCACGACGAGATACGATCAAGGCTTTATCACCATGACGTAAACCACGATCTTTCGCATCTAATGGGTTCATCCACAATACATTGTTCGGGAATGAACGGTGTAATTCTGGGACACGACGCGTCATACTACCTGTATGCCAATGTTCAAGAACACGACCAGTTGATAACCATAAATCATATTCTTGATCTGGTGCTTCTGCAGGTGGCTCATATGGCGCAGCTAAAATCACTGCACGTTTAGTCGGTTGACCATAGAAGCTAATATCTTCTCCCGCTTTCACATACGGGTCATAACCTTCACGGTAGCGCCATAAAGTTTCTTTACCATCAACTACTGGCCAACGTAAACCACGTGCTTTATGGTACATATCGAAGTCTGCTAAATCGTGACCATGACCACGACCAAAGGTTGCATACTCTTCAAATAAACCTTTATGGATGTAATAACCAAAGTGTTCTGATTCATCATTTGGATGATCACCAATATCACTTAATGGATATTTATTGACTTGACCATTCAGGAATAACACTTCATATAATGTTTTGCCTTTATATTCAGGGTTTTTATCTAGAATATCCGCAGGCCATACTTCATCTGTCTTGAAGTATTTAGAGAATTCAACTAATTGCCATAAGTCGGATTTCGCTTCACCCGGCGCTTTCACCATTTGGTGCCAGAATTGGGTACGACGTTCTGCGTTACCATATGCCCCTTCTTTTTCAACCCACATCGCAGTTGGTAACATTAAATCCGCAGATACCGCACTTAATGTTGGGTATGGATCAGAAACAATGATGAAGTTTTCAGGATCACGCCAGCCCGGTAAACGTTCTTGATTAATATTTGGACCTGCTTGCATATTGTTGTTACACATTACCCACAACACATTGAGCTTACGATCTTTCAATGCACGGTCTTGAGCGATGGCGTGTAAACCAATCTTGTCTGAAATAATCCCTGCTGGAAGTTTCCAGGTTTTCTCTGTGGTTTCACGGTGTTTTGGATTAGTAACCACTAAATCTGCTGGTAAACGGTGAGCGAAAGTACCGACTTCACGCGCTGTACCACACGCAGATGGCTGACCTGTTAATGAGAATGGACCACAACCTGGTTGTGAGATTTTACCGGTGAGCAAGTGAACGTTATACATTAATTGGTTCACCCATACACCACGGGTATGTTGGTTAAAGCCCATTGTCCAGAAGGAAACTACTTTTTTGTTTGGATCAGCGTAAATTTTCGCTAATTCATCAAGTAAGTTTTTATCAACGCCACTGATTTCATGTGCTTTATCTAAAGTATATTCCGCAACAAGGGCTTTATACTCTTCAAAAGTACAATCAGTCATCTTACCGCTACCTGCATTTTTCGCTGCTTTTTCAAGCTCATGGGTAGGGCGTAAACCATAACCAATATCAGTATCCGCTTTCTTGAATACCGTATGTTTATTCACAAAATCTTGGTTAACGGCATTATTTTGAATAATGTAGTTAGCAATATAGTTCAAAATTGCTAAATCTGATTGTGGTTTGAAAATTAAACCATAGTCTGCTAATTCAAAACTACGGTGTTCAAAAGTAGAAAGCACTGCAATTTTGCAGTCTGGGTGAGATAAACGGCGATCAGAAATACGTGACCATAAAATTGGGTGCATTTCTGCCATATTAGAGCCCCAAAGTACCATCACATCTGCGTGTTCGATATCGTTATAGCAACCCATAGGTTCATCAATACCGAAAGTACGTGCAAACGCAACTGCTGCTGATGCCATACAGTGACGTGCATTCGGGTCAACGTTATTAGAACGTAAGCCAGCTTTGAATAATTTATTCAACGCATAACCTTCCCAAATGGTTGATTGACCAGAAGTAAAGCAGCCCACCGCATTTTTACCATTTTTCGCCATCGCTGCTTTAAATTTTTCTGCCATTGTGTTGAACGCAACTTCCCAGCTTACTGGTTGGAAATCACCGTTTTTATCGTACTTACCGTCTTTCATACGCAACATTGGTTGCGTTAAACGGTCTTTCCCGTACATAATTTTTGGTAAGAAATACCCTTTAATACAGTTCAATCCACGGTTTACTTCTGCATCTGGGTCACCTTGTGAAGCAACAACGCGACCATCTTGTGTACCGACTAATACGCCACAACCAGTACCACAGAAACGGCAAACGCCTTTTTCCCATTTAATTGAAGCATCAGCCGCTTCAACATTTTTGATTGGAATTGTCATTCCAATCGCAGCAGCCGCTGCAGTTGCAGCATTGGCTTTCATAAAATCGCGACGACTTAAATTCATCTTCATCTCCCCACAATAAATATCAGTCTGCTAAGTCTTGTTGGTGATACACTAATGAAACGTTAATAACGCCATCAATATTGCGTGCATTTTCCATATTTTCTAATAAAATCCGTTGATTATGAGACTGCATAACCACAACCAACTTCCCTAACACTGGGTCAGAACCATGTATCTCCGTATTAGGCACTTCCAGTAACTTCTCTGAAATTTGCGTTAATTTGTCTGGTCGTCCTTGCACTACCACGCCGCAAACATGCCATTCTTCGGCATTTTCCATCGTAATTTGATCTGTCATCATGCTGTTTGAGTGATTAACATTGAAATTGCTTGTACTGGGCAAGCGGAAACACAAGCGCCACAACCATTACACGCAGCTAAATCTAATTGCGGTTGGGCGACTTGTCCCAATTTCGGTTTAAACGAAATCGCTCGCCATTCACAGCTATCCTGACAACTCCGACATTCCACCTGCCGCTGAGTTAAACAGCCGTCATTAATCGCAATTTTATGCTGCCATGCTTCTGTTGTAATTGGTCTAAATATCGGTTGTTGGCAAATTTCAGCACATTTTCCACAAAAACTACATTCTGCTTGTGCGAAATTAATTTCAGGATAACCACGTTCACCTTTGATTAATACTTGCGTTTCGCAATGTTGAATACAATCGCCACATTGCGTGCATTTTTCCCAGAAATCTTCCGTATTAGCCCAAGGCGGTAAAATCACCTTAGATATATCAACAGAAGCTGCTTCACGCAACTTACCAGTAAGGAATTTTCGACGGGATAAATCAAGATTTTGCATGATTCACGCAAATATTTGTTATAGGTTACTAATTCGCCAGTTATTCTAAAGCAACTTCAAGCTAAGTCTGTACCCGTTATTAGGTATATTCTTTCTTAATTTTCATTTCCTTGAGATAAATCAAACTAGAGTGGGCAGGCTTATTGCGGGCAAGTGTGAGAGGGAACCCATTACACATTTATTAAGATCTTTGCTTAAACAATGACAAAAAACCATAGCTTTGCTGCAACAGTCCATTAGCAGTGAGCAAACTTGTCTTGTGAATAAAATAAAGTCGCCCTTTAGACTGAAACGTAAAGAAAAGAATAATACCACTTTCTCCCTACTAAAATTCCCGCTAAAGTAACACCCTGAATCATCTCAACCACCAACGTGTGAGGAAAACGTGCGTAAATATTCTGTATTAACTCGAATAGCAAAATACCTAATCGGCATTATTTTTCTAGCGAGTGGCTGTATTACCCTCGTGTTTTCAATTTTATTAAGTAGCCAAAATGATGCAGAAGCAATTAACCTTGCTGGCTCTTTACGGATGCAAGCTTACCGGCTTATCTATCAAGTAGAACACGAACCCGCTACCCTACAACAGAATCTTCAACAATATAACCAAACCCTAGAAAACGATATCCTTAAACGACTACAGTCCAGTTATTTTGTACTAGACAATGTTAAACAAGCTTATCAATATGTGTTACAAAATTGGGACACTATGGAACATTATGTACATAACAATCAAGTCAGCAAATATCAGCAGCAAGTCGATAAATATGTACAAACCGTTGACCAATTTGTGGTGGTGTTGCAACATTTTTCTGAACGCAAAATGATTCTCGCGATTTTGATCAGTATTCTCTCTATCGTTACCATTCTCGGTATCGGTTCCTATATGATGAGTTTTCTGAAACGGGAAGTGATGAATCCAATAGATAAACTGGTTAAAGCCAGTACCCAAGTGCAAACAGGGCATTTCAAACATATTACCCTCGATGTCGATAAACCGAATGAACTGGGTACACTCTCGGAAACCTTTACCAAAATGTCGGGCGAATTACAGAAACTCTATTGGTTCTTAGAAGATAAAGTCCGCGAAAAAACGCAAAAACTCAGCCAACTGAATCGAACATTATCAATGTTGTTCCACACATCACAACGGATTACCCACATTGATTTAAATTATCAAAAACTTGCCGAAGTCTTAACCGATATCCGCAATAGCGAACATCTCCGTTATATCGAATTGATTGTTTATGGTGCGGAACATCTTGATATTTCTGCGGGTGAAGCCGAAGAAAACTACCCTTGGCAACAACAAAAAATCAGTATTAACGGCAAAGAACTTTCCTGTTTACGTTGGCAAGCGGGCTTACCTTGTCCTGATTTACGTTTCATGCAAAGTTTGGCGCAAATGTTAGGGCGCGCGATTTATTTCATCCAAACCCAGCGTCAACAACAACAATTAGTATTAATGGAAGAGCGTTCAATTATTGCCCGTGAATTACACGACTCTTTGGCGCAAGTATTAGCCTATTTACAGATTCAACTGACTCTACTCAAGCATACTCTAAAAAATAGCGATCCAAGTTCTAAAGAGAAAAGTTTCAAAATTATTGCTGATTTTGAACAAGCATTAAATGATGGCTATGTGCAACTCCGTGAGCTGTTATCCACATTCCGCTTAACTATTCAGGAGGCTAACCTAAAATTAGCTTTAGAACAGGTAATCGAGTCCTTACGCAACCAAACTGAAGCTCAGATTACGTTAGAGTGCTCCTTACCTTCACAAATCTTTACCGCGCAGCAACTAGTCCATGCGCTACAAGTAGTACGCGAAGCGTTATTAAATGCGATCAAACATTCACAAGCGACTTTAATTGAAGTGATCGCACATACTAACGCGGATGGCGAAAATGAAATTATCGTGGCGGATAATGGAATTGGTATTCCAACGCTAGATGAACCTGAGGGGCATTATGGTTTAAATATTATGCAAGAGCGTACCGCACAGCTAAATGCTAAGCTCACCATTCAATTACGCCCAACCGGCGGTACCGAAGTAAAAATTCTGCTGCCAGATTGTTTTTTAGAGAATCAGCCATAAGCGTTGTATTAAACGCACCGATAAAAATAAGGATAACCTACCGAAAATAGCAACGGTGAAAAAATCTCTGTCACCAATTGAGAGAACGCACGGTTTGTTATCCTTTTTTGCGGAATTGTTGTAAAACAGCTGCTATTTTTTCATCAATAACCACACTGATAAATTTTTAATATTTGTACATTTATTAATCAAACAAACTTATCCATCTTTTTATCAAATAGTCCAAATAGTTACGCATTTTGATAATTATCGTGAGTATTTCAACTCCAACAATAGACACTTCAACTATAATTAAGATCAAAAGCAAAATAAAATATCAAAACTATCACTTTAACAGATAAATAGTTTAAAAAATAAAACAAATATAGATAAAAACACCAAAAATCAATTATAACAATTTATTTACAAACCACTGCTTTTGATCAAGAACAAAAAACACTCAATTTATCTATTTTTCACTGCCTCTTTTTCCATTAATTTTGTTGATTTATTAAACAGAAAATACCCCTGATTCAGCTTGTGATTGCTATTTAAGCGGCATATACTAGATTAAATTTATTATCTATTCAGGAAACTTACCGCATTTATTGACAGATAACATTGCCAAATTTACAAATGTGACAGGGGGGGGGTAGCTATGTTAAACCGAGTTTTTAATGTTGTTTTTAATTATTCTTTAGGGGTTTTTACCGCCGTTTCTGAATTATGTCGGCGTCGTCATAAAACCAAATCTCTTTCTCGCTCTCAATCTTTATTTAATACTATTCGCTTTAATCTTAGTCGCCTTTCTTTAGGTGTGTTAATTGGCTGTGGGTTGATCAGTGAGCCAACTTGGGCGGCTGGGGTTATATTACAAAATGGTAAGTTATATTACTGCCCAGAGAATGTAACAAGCACTTCTACCTGCTCATCAACACAACTTACACCTCTTGCTGCATATGTTGGTGTGAATAGCACAGGTGGAACGAATATATCTGGGGAAGGAGCAACCGGCGAAGGGGCAATTGCCATCGGTTACAATGACTCGGCACCAAGAGTGAACTCCATCGCTATTGGTAGGTATGTAGTGGTAG
>NZ_JAQIBB010000071.1:0-21535 GCF_027920745.1 Gallibacterium faecale
AACACCAACATTTTTATCCTATATGCCAGGAAGGAACAACTCATACCATAAACTAAAGGGGCTAATCAGCCCCTTTTTCTCTATTAATCACCAACTATAACGCTTCAATACTCGCATATTGTTGGCGTAATTTTTCTAGACCTTGTTGATAATCTTGCATTTTTTCACGCTCTTTGGCGATAACGGCTTCTGGTGCTTTAGCAACAAAACTTTCATTGCTTAGCTTACCTTCAATTCGTTTTACTTCACCAATTAACTTCTCAATTTCTTTATTTAAGCGTGCTAATTCTGCTTGTTTATCAATAAATCCAGCCATTGGAATTAACAACTCTGCATTACCAATCAACTTGGTCACTGCAAGTGGTGCGGCTTCATTTGCAGCTAATAAATTAATACTGCTTAATTTCGCCATAGTTTGGATTAATCCTTGGTTTGCAGCTAAGCATTGTTGTTCTTCAGCTGTTAAATTACGCAATAACACATCTAATGGCTTACTTGGCGCAATATTCATTTCTGCACGAATATTACGCACATTTACGATTAACTCTTTGATCCAATTAATTTCATTAATCGCTTGTTGATCAACCCATTTTTCTTCAAATTGCGGGAACGGTTGTAACATAATAGTTTCCCCTTCAATTTGCATTAAAGGTTTCACTTTTTGCCAAATTTCTTCGGTAATAAATGGAATCACTGGATGCGCTAAACGTAAGATTTGTTCCAATACAGTAATTAATGTATGGCGAGTACCTCGTTGTTGCGCTTCATTGCCTTGACTTAACACTGGTTTAGTTAATTCAAGATACCAGTCACAGAATTGATTCCAGATAAACTCATATAAAGTACCCGCTGCAATATCGAAACGATACTGATCTAATGCTTGACGGAACTCTTTTACTGCTAAATTAAATTCAGCCAGAATCCAACGATCCGCAAGCGATAAACTCATTTCTTGATTACCGCTGTATCCGCAATCTTTACCGTCAATATTCATTAATGCAAAACGGCTCGCATTCCATAATTTGTTACAGAAATTACGATAACCTTCCAGGCGTTTCATATCCCAGTTAATATCACGCCCGTTACTTGCTAATGCCGCTAATGTGAAACGAAGTGCATCAGTTCCATGTGCAGCAATACCATTCGCAAACTCTTTACGGGTTGCTTTTTCAATTTTTGCTGCTAATTGCGGCTGCATCATATTACCAGTACGTTTTGCCACTAAACTTTCCAAATCAATCCCATCAATCATATCTAATGGATCGAGGACATTACCTTTTGATTTGGACATTTTCGCACCGTTTTCATCACGGACTAACCCAGTGACGTACACAGTTTTGAATGGTACTTGTGGTTTACCATTTTCATCTTTAATAAAGTGCATGGTAAACATAATCATTCTAGCAACCCAGAAGAAAATAATATCGAACCCAGTAATTAATACGTTAGTTGGGTGGAACATTTGTAAATCTTTGGTTTGGTTTGGCCAACCTAGAGTTGAGAATGTCCATAAACCAGAAGAGAACCAAGTATCTAACACGTCTTCATCTTGACGTAATACTACATCTGCTGAAAGTTGGTATTTTTGACGTACTTCAGCTTCATCACGTGCAACATAGACATTACCTGCTTCGTCATACCACGCTGGAATACGGTGCCCCCACCAAAGTTGACGAGAAATACACCAATCTTGAATATCACGCATCCAAGAGAAATAAAGATTTTCATACTGTTTTGGCACAAATTGAATTTCGCCTTCTTCAACAGCACGGATTGCTTCTTTGGCTAATGGCGCTACGCTGACATACCATTGATCGGTTAGCATTGGTTCTATTGGCACACCGCCACGGTCACCATAAGGCACTTTTAAATCATGTGGTTTAATTTCTTCTAATAGACCAAGAGATTCAAACTCTGCCACAATTTGTTTACGTGCTGCAAAACGTTCAAGTCCACGATAAGATGCAGGGATCTCTGCGACATAACTCTCGTGTGGTTTACCTTCAAAAGTAAACACCTCCGCTTGCTCACGGATATCCGCATTTAGAGTAAACACATTCACCATTGGTAATTGGTGACGTTTACCAACTTCATAGTCGTTAAAATCGTGAGCTGGAGTAATTTTTACTACCCCTGTTCCAAATTCTTTATCTACATATTCATCGGCAATAATTGGAATTTCACGATTCACTAATGGCAACATCACAGTCTTACCAATTAGGTTTTGGTAACGTTCATCTTCTGGATGTACCGCAACCGCAGTATCCCCTAACATGGTTTCAGGACGAGTGGTCGCTACGACTAAATAATCTAGGCCATCTGCTGTTTTGGCTCCATTCGCCAATGGATAACGGAAATGCCATAAGCTGCCTTTAGATTCTTTATTTTCAACTTCTAAATCAGAAATCGCAGTATGTAATTTCGGATCCCAGTTTACTAAACGTTTACCACGATAGATTAGACCTTCTTCATATAAACGGACAAATACCTCTTTCACAGCTTCAGAAAGGCCCGCATCCATAGTAAAACGTTCACGATCCCAATCAACTGAATCGCCTAAACGACGCATTTGTTGATTAATCGTACCACCAGATTCCGCTTTCCATTGCCAAATTTTTTCGATAAATGCTTCACGTCCATAATCATGACGTGTTTTATTCTCTTCCGCAGCAATTTTACGCTCAACCACCATTTGTGTTGCAATACCGGCATGGTCTGTTCCCGTTTGCCATAAGGTATTGTCACCTTGCATACGATGATAACGAATTAAGGTATCCATTAATGTTTGTTGGAAAGCGTGTCCCATATGCAAACTACCAGTGACATTTGGTGGCGGGATAGCAATAGAATAGCTTGGTACATTCTCATTTTCAGACGGTTTAAAGTAACCGCTTTGTTCCCAATGTTTATAAAGGGCTTGTTCTACGGCATTCGCATCAAAGCGATCGGCCATTTCAAATGGTTTTGTCATTGTTGTTTCTTCTCTAATAAAAAGGGATCTACTATAAAATTATGGCTAAAAATTATACTTGTTCCGTACTTAGCTGCCAGCCTAATTGGCGATAATATTTATAACGTTCTCGAGCTAATATTTTGAGCTGTTCATCTGTTGGCACAAACTCAATAACCTGAGGGAAAAGCAATGCAAATTCAGGTACTTGTAATGATAATGAAATCAATAAATCACGGCGTTGTGCGTTACGTTTTTCTGGCCAACAAATTTCCACAGGTGTCATAAAGCCACCTGCTTCACCAGATAAATTATGGGGAACAAACTGTTCAGGATCACGTTGCCATAACATTTCGTCAATTAACAACGCTTGCTCTTTATCTTGACAAGAAATCAATACCTTTTTGCCTAAACGCCATGCGTCTGCCGCTAAATCACAGGCTTTACTTTCTAATGCATGTAACTGCATAGTTGCACCAGAAAAAACATAAAAAAGAGCTTGTTTTGCCATAATTATCCTGCTTATTCACACAAGTCGGCTATTGTAACGTAAAAGAAAAATGGGATAAAGAATCGGCGCAGTTAAATCACTAAATATCCGATGTTTATTACACTTATTTAAGTTCTCGTCTGCCAATAAAGGAGTGAGATAATGTTGTGCCGTCCACCATCTCTAACTCACCTCCAACAGGGATGCCATGTGCAATACGGCTTACTTTTACACCATACTGTTGGCACATTTCGGCAATATAATTTGCGGTAGCATCCCCTTCAATAGTAGGGTTGGTCGCTAGAATCACTTCACTAAAAGATTCCGTTTGCAAACGTTTATGCAAGAGATCTAATCCAATTTCTTTAGGACCAATACCATCTAACGGAGATAAATGTCCCATTAGCACAAAATAGCGTCCAGAAAATTGTCCAGTTTGTTCAATCGCTTGAATATCAGATGGCATTTCGACAACACAAAGTTGCCCACTCTCTTGCCGGCGATAATTATTACAAATATTGCAAACTTCCTCTTCGGTGAATGTGCGACATTGGCTACAGTGACCAATATGCGACATCGCATCGGTTAATGTTCTGGCTAAATTCAGTGCCCCACTGCGATCACGTTGTAGCAAATGATATGCCATACGCTGTGCAGATTTTGGTCCAACACCCGGTAAACAACGTAATGCATTCATTAATTCATCTAATAAAGGACTAATTTGCATAATTAAGATAGGTTTTTTGAAAGATATACGATTAATGCTGATTCGTTAGGGAGTCATTACTCCCTAACTTAAATAACTTAGAATGGCATTTTAAAGCCTGGTGGTAATTGCATACCTGCGGTAACAGATGCCATTTTTTCTTTTTGCATTTCATCCGCACGACGTACTGCATCATTAAATGCAGCAGCAATAAGATCTTCTAGCATCTCTTTATCATCTTCAACCAAAGAAGGATCAATTTCAACACGACGGCAGCTGTGTGCTCCATTAATAGTCACTTTAACAAGCCCCGCACCAGACTCACCTGTTACTTCTAATTGAGCGATCTCTTCCTGCATTTTTTGCATACGTTCTTGCATTTGTTGGGCTTGTTTCATTAAGCCGCCTAATCCACCTTTTCCAAACATAATTTTCTCTCTCAAATAATAAACACAAAGGCTGTATTTTAACTGAAAACCGTCATTGTGCAACGCACAAAACTATTCTTTCCCGGTTGGGCGTACCGAATCTAAATCAATTTTTGCTGCAAATTGCTGCATAAATTGATTTAATTTTTGATCCTGTTGCAATTTTTGTTGGGCTTCATCAACCATCTGTTGATAAATTTCACCACGAATCTCATATGGCGTCACTTCTGGCCCCGTATATTCTTCTAGTTCAATCTTGATTTTTCTACCATAAAAATCTTGAAAAGCTTTATTGATAAAACTGAGATCGAGATATTTCGCTAATAAAAATGATTCCGGACGAACCCCTAAACGCATAAAATGTTCATCCTTCTCTAACACCACAGAATTTAATAAAATTCGCTTACTTCCACCCGCCAATTCAAGCTTTTCAATATCCGCACTCCATTGGCTTCTTTCATTAGCGCGTTCCACCACTTTTTCTACAACTTCCGGCGTGTATTTCTCCAGTAACGCTTTTTTAATATCTGACGGACGCATTGCTTGCTGCTGTTGATCTATTGTTGGATCACTCCATGACCAATGATAATCCTCATTCAAAATACCGGTTGTTTCAATCTCAGTATCTTCTGTTGTTTCAATTACAGGCGCATTATCATCTTGTAATAAACGAGATAATGGCGCTTGTTCAGTAGCCTGGTGAGATTCTGTCACATGAGTTGGAGTAACATTTTCTGAAGTATTAACTTGAGTTTGTACAGTAACTTGTTGTTCAGGCGTAATCGTAGTTGTAGATTTATCAAAATTTATTGCTGCTGAGGTTGTTGCCGTGATATTTGCCTCATTCACCGAAACCTTTTTTTTTTCTGAAATAGGTGTCGGCTGTTTATCCTCTACTGCAATATGTGCTGGCTTACCCTGTTCTAAACTTGCTACCTGCTGCAAAATATCACTAGACAATAATGCAGAAGAACGCACATCAGGTGTTACTTTTTGTTCTGGTTTATTTGGCTCTTCTACTGCGGAAGCAATAGTTTCTTTCGCCTCTGTATGTGTAACAACTTCTGGTTTTATTAGCTGTGGCTTATTTTCTACGGAAGAACTTGACTTTTGCTCACTTTGTATAACCGAAGTAGGTTGCGATTGCTTAATTTCATTAGCAGTCACTGTTTGATTGGTTACCGGCTGAGCAAACGTAAAACGTTTAGGGTGAAATGCTAAAGCACGTAAAATCGTCATCTCTACCCCAGTTTTAGCTTCAGGCGAGTAGGCTAACTCTTTACGCCCATTTAGCATTAATTGGTAATAAAACTGTATATCTTCTGCTGAAATTGTTTTCGCTAGTAGTGCCAGAGAAGAATCTACTGATTGTCCTTTTGGTGGCAATAATTGTAACATTGCGATTTGATGCAATGTTTCAGCCATATCTTGTAAAACTCTTTCCCAATCAATACCTTGTTGTGCTATTTCGTGCAATACCTTCATAGCTGCTTCACCGTCTGCTTGAGAAATTGCACTTAACAATGCGATCGACTTATCACTGTCTAATAGCCCTAACATTGTATTCACTGTCGTTGTTGTAATATTGCCATTACTTAATGCAATCGCCTGATCAGTTAAACTTAACGCATCTCGCACACTCCCTTGTGCAGCTTGAGCCAACTTATTCAATGCAGGGATTTGATAACTGATCTTTTCTTGTGCCAACAATTTACCTAGATGTTCAGCTATCACATCAGTATCTAACGCTTTTAAATGGAATTGAATACAGCGAGAAAGCACCGTAATAGGTAATTTTTGCGGATCGGTCGTCGCCAGTAAGAATTTCACATATTCTGGCGGTTCTTCTAATGTCTTTAATAAAGCATTAAAGCTGTGTCGAGAAAGCATATGCACTTCATCGATCAAGTAAATTTTAAAGCGACCTCGTACTGGCTTATACTGCACATTATCGAGTAATTCACGTGTATCTTCGACTTTTGTCCGTGATGCCGCATCAATTTCAATTAGATCAATAAAATTGCCTTCTTTGATAGCACGACAGTTTTCACATTCACCACAAGGTTCTGCGGTGATGCCCGTTTCACAATTTAATCCTTTAGCAAATAAACGGGCTATCGAGGTTTTCCCTACTCCTCGAGTACCAGAAAATAGATAAGCATGATGTAAACGTTGACTATTTAAACCATTACTTAAGGCGGTTATCACATGATCCTGCCCAATCACTTCAGAAAAGCGATTTGGTCGCCATTTGCGTGCTAATACCTGATAACTCATGCCTATCCTTTCTTGAATTAATGTCCTTCAAAATCTACTAAGGTAAATGGTTCAACACCTAACTTACGTAAGCGATCTTCACCGCCAAGCTCTGGCAAGCTAATCACAAACGCAGCATGTTCAACCTTTCCACCAAGACGCTGAATCAATTTGATCGTTGCTTCGACTGTTCCACCTGTAGCAAGCAAATCATCAATGATAAGCACATTATCTTCTTTACTGACAGAATCGGTATGCATTTCTAATGTGTCTTGACCATATTCAAGTTCATAAGATTGAGAAATGACTTCACGTGGCAATTTTCCTGGTTTTCTCACTAAAATAAATGGCACATTTAATGCTAATGCAACTGGTGCACCAAAAATAAAACCGCGAGATTCAGTTCCAGCCACTTTAGTGATATTTTTCGCTTTAAAATGCTCTGCAATCAACTCTATTGTTGCTTTAAATGCCGCTGGCACTTCAACTAAGCTAGTAATATCACGGAAAATAATGCCTTCTGCAGGATAATTTGGAATTGATTTAATAGATGATTTAATTAACTCTTTTTGTTGTTGGTTCATGATTATTTGCCTAACACAAAATTATATGTAGCGGGTGCTACTCTCAAAGTTTGCTATTCTAACAGTGACGGTATGGAAAAAATACTCTTTAACATCAAAAAAATAAAAAATTCTATTGATAAATATCCATACCATCTTTGCGAGTTTTTAATAAACGCAAAATCCAAACATATTGTTCTGGCGTTGGTGTGACAAACTGCTCAATCACTTCATTCATCAATCTTGCACTGCGTTGTTCATCATCATCTAATGCTAAAGGAGCAGTAATTTCAATTTCATAACGTCCAGAAAGGGCGTTATAGCGTGGGAACATCGGAATAACAACGGCTTTGGCAATTTTGCACATTTTATTTAGCCCCGGTAAGGTAGCTTTGTAGGTAGCAAAAAAATCAGTATAAACACTTAATTCTTCGCCATAGTCCTCATCAGGCAAGTAATATCCCATCTCACCTTTCCGTACCGCATTTAAAAATGGCTTAATCCCATTTTGGCGAGCGTGCATTTTGCCACCAAAACGTTCACGTACACTATTCCATAACCAATCAACTAACGGATTACGATGTGGATTATACATGGCTGTCATTGGCATACCGTGCGTATGCAAAATAATACCTGAAGCATCTATTGCCCAAGTGTGAGGAACTAACAAAATAATATTTTGTCCTGCGGCTTGCGCTTGTTGTAGATACTCTAAACCAGTAAAAACACTTCTTTTTTGGAGGTGCTTTTTGGAACGTAGCGCAATCTCGCCAATACCAAGCATAGTTTGTGCTACTGTAATAAACATTTGATCGATGACTTGCTGACGTTTTTCTACGCTCCAATCAGGAAAACAATAACGTAAATTAACCTCTGCCCGATTACGTTGTTTTTTCGCTACTTTTCCAACTAATAATCCGATCTTAGCCGCTAAATAATCTCGCCAACGAAAAGGCAATAAACCTAATAAGGCTAACAAAAATACGCCTAACCAAACGCCCCAATATTTTGGTAATAAATATTGCCAACGAAATTGTGGTTGATAACCTACTCGAGCAGTAATTCTTCTATTCGTATCAGACATTGTTTCTTTTTGCTATCCCAATCAATTAGCTAAACCAACCGTAGTCATACATCATTTTTGCCGTCATAATGAATGCCATGATCACAACCATTGGACGAATTAATTTCTGCCCTTTAGTCAGTACCATTTTTGCCCCTAATCTAGCCCCAATAAAACCGCCTAACATCATAACAAATCCCAATGTCCAATAGACTTCACCACCTAAAATGAAAAATACTAATGAGGTAAAGTTAGAGGTGAAATTAAGAATCTTGGCATGAGCTGTCGCCTTGGCAAGATTAAATCCTAATAGGGTTACAAATGCTGCACATAAAAAAGAACCTGTACCTGGTCCAAAAAAACCATCATAAAAACCGATAGGAAATGCCGCAACACAAGCAAAAGCAATAAAACTTAAACGTTGATGGCGATCTTGTTCTCCAATTTTTGGAGAAAATAAGAAATACAATCCCACAATTAATACTAAAATCGGTAGCAGTGATTTCACTACGGAGGCATCAATCGTCTGTACTAAAACAGTTCCAATCATTGCACCAGTGAAAGTCCCTAAGATCATTTTCCAGATCTGTTTTAAATCCACTGCTTTTTGCCGTACAAAATACAGACTGGCAGAAAAAGAGCCACCGCTTGCTTGTAATTTATTGGTTGCTAAAGCTGCTGCAGGAGGAACCCCAACAGCCAATAAAGCAGGAATCGTAATTAACCCGCCACCACCAGCAATTGCATCAATAAAACCAGCTAATCCCGCTAATAAGAAAAGAATTACATAAACATCTAAACCAAGATCAGGCATACTCACTCCTTGATTTGTTATTCAACAAGCCATTGTTGTTTTTCAGGTGAATCTAATAATTGCTGACATAAAATCGGCAATACTGGAGGTTGTTTAGCTGGTGCGGGTGTTGTAGATGATTTTGGCTCAAACCAAGACATCAATTCTGCACCACATCCATCGCCAGCAGGAATTGCAGCCTGTTCTTCACAATATTGTGCACCCGGTGGACAATGTAAACGGACATGGAAATGTGCATCATGCCCAAACCAAGGGCGAATTTTGCGTAACCAACTACGATCCCCTTTTACTGTTTGACACAATTTTAATTTAATCGCTGGATTAACAAAAATTCGTGCTACTTGTGGATCAGTCGCTGCTAGTTGAATCAATGTTGTTTGATTTGTTGTCCAAACACGATCATCAACACGCTGTAATTTACGATTAACCATTAATGTTGCCGTAGGATTTAGCGCTTGTTTAGCACTCATTGCCCCCATTTTTAGCCAAATATCCGCATCAAGCCCCATTTGATGGCTAGCATGACCTGTTGCAAAACGACCACCTGCTGGCATCGCAATATCACCTACCAACATAGTTGATAACCCAGCTGCTTTTACTCGCTTACCTAATCTTGCTAAATAAGCCAACATATCCGGATGACCAAAATAACGTAATTTTTGTGATCGAATCACTTGATAACCTTCACCATTTAAAGGCATAGCTTTGGCACCAATGATACAACCATTACTATAACTACCAATCGGTAATGGATCACCTGGCACTGGGCGTTTAATTCTTTGCCATTCAGTTTCTGCCCATGCTTGAGAAATCCCTAAAAATAGTAATCCCCAAGCAATGATTTTCCATTGAGTTTTCATATTTTATTTAAGTCCACATTGACCTTGATAACGGAGTAAATGATCCATCAATACAATAGCTACCATCGCTTCTGCAATAGGCACTGCCCGTATTCCCACACAAGGGTCGTGGCGTCCTTTGGTGACCACTTTAACCGGTTGATTATCTAGATTTACACTACGTCCAGGAATGGTAATACTTGATGTCGGTTTCAACGCAATGGTTGCAATAATAGGCTGACCAGAACTGATGCCGCCTAAAATACCACCCGCATGGTTAGAACAAAATCCATCTGGTGTCATTTCATCGCGATGTTGGCTGCCACGTTGATTGACGACAGCGAAACCATCACCAATTTCAACACCTTTTACTGCATTAATTCCCATTAGCGCATGAGCTAAATCAGCATCTAATCGATCAAAAACAGGCTCGCCTAATCCAACTGGCACATTCTCCGCAACAACCGTTAATTTAGCACCAATGGAATCGCCTGCTTTTTTTAAGTCCCGGATCAATGCATCAAATTTTTCAATCGTTGCTGCATCTGGGCAGAAAAATGGATTACTATTCACAAAATCCCAGTCAATAGTACTTAACTCTTGTACTGGTACCGCCACATCACCAATTTGTGATAAAAAACCACGAATCTTAATTCCAAAACGATCTGATAAATATTTTTTCGCAATCGCACCAGCAGCAACACGAATCGCCGTTTCTCTTGCTGATGAACGACCACCACCCCGATAATCACGTAATCCATATTTCTGTTGATAGGTATAATCTGCATGACCGGGACGGAAACGATCCTTAATTTCACCATAATCTTGTGAACGTTGATCGCTATTTTTAATGATTAAACCAATACTGGTACCCGTTGTTTTTCCTTCAAAAACACCTGAAAGAATTTGTACTTCATCGTCTTCACGACGCGGTGTGGTATAACGAGAAGTTCCCGGTTTACGACGATCCAAGTCAGGCTGTAAATCCGCTTCGCTTAAAACTAATCCTGGTGGCACACCATCTACCACGCCACCTAATGCAATCCCATGCGACTCACCAAACGTCGTCACTTTAAAAAGCTGTCCAATACTATTGCCTGCCATGTTTCTAACCTTCCTACTAATTATTTTTATCCATTTAGTTTTGCAGTTTCTTCTGATGAAGCGATTTTCATCTCTTCCCCAGTATCTTGATTCTTAATAAAGACATCTAATTGATTAAATGCGATCTCAATATTATTTTCTGCAAATAAGCTGTTTATACGTCGATTGAGAAAATCGGTTGTTGGTAAACGATCCGCTAAATCCCCCACATAAACACGGAGTTCATGATCTAATGTACTCGCACCAAACACTAAGAAATAAGCTCTTGGCTCAGGTTCTTTTAATACTGCTTTACATTCCGTAGCCGCTTGCAGTAATAAGCTTTTCGTGAGTTCAAGATCACTTCCATAAGCAACCCCGACTTTAATCACTAAGCGCGTAATAGTGTTAGATAATGCCCAGTTTGTCAAACGCTCTGTCACAAACGCTTTATTAGGGACAATCACCTCTTTACCATCATAATCCACTAATGTAGTGGCACGGATACGAATCTTAGATACTGTACCTGAAAACTCACCAATCGTAATGGTGTCGCCAATACGTACAGGACGTTCAAATAGAATGATGATACCAGACACAAAATTCGCAAAGATTTCTTGCAAACCAAACCCTAAACCAACGGATAAAGCAGCAAATAACCATTGCAGTTTTGACCATGACATTCCTAACGTTGAAAATGCCCATGCGGCACCAATAGCCACAATAAAATAGGTCAATAATGTTGTGATTGTATAAGGTGCGCCTTGTGACAGTTTCATCCTTGAGAAAATCAATACCTCTAACACCCCAGCAAGGTTACGAATCAATACATAGGTTACGATTAAAATAAAAATCGCTAACAACATATTTAATAACGTAATTGATTCAACTACTGTACCAGTTTCGGTCGTGATCGTTTGCTGCCAAAGCGTAATACTTTTAAGATGATACGCCACAGTTAATAAATCCGACCAAACAAAATAATAGAAGCCAATCAATACCGCCCATAACAACCATTCTGCAATACGAGAAACCTGTTGTTTAACTTGGCTTAACGCTAGTTCAGAATCGGTAGTATCAATCACAATATCTTCTGCATGTCCATTTTCTGGTTTATTTTGATTTTTCTCACGTTGTTCTTTAAGGCGTTTATAGGCTAAGCGACGAGCTGATACAACCAAAGTACGATCACTGATTTGCTTAATCAACACCCATAATAACGTCACTAAATAACTTGCGACAAAATGGGAAATAAGATTTAGTGCCGTATAGTAATAACCTAAAACGATCAAAATAATCAGTGCTATTGGGATCAACAATAACAACACTCGAATAATTTTTAATAATAATGGCCCGATATATTGATGATTATTACTGTCCTCTTGTTGTGCATCTTGATATTTTTTCACTGCATAACCAAAACGTGGAGCAATGATCAATACGCAGAAAATCAACGCAGAAATGGTACAAACTTCTCCAATCACGTCATTATTCAATGGCGTATTACTCATATCACTGAATAAAGAGGTGTTAATCAAGAAAATAATTGCCCAAATCGAACGTTTCAACACGGCTAAAAATAAATTACCGCTCTCCTTGGCTAAACCAAAATGGCGATATACCAGTCCATTAGGTTTTAACAATTCAATCAAGAAGGCAAAAAGCCACCAATAACCCGCCATTTTTAGCGTCCATGGCCACGCGAGAATTGGATCGGCAATTGTAAAATGCCCAACTAATACAAAGAAAATTAAAAATAAAAGAGGATAAGGAATCACTAAAATGGCAGTGAGTATTAATGCTAATGGTGTATGCCATTGGCTATCTGCATTTAATGTTCCCACTTGAGAATTAATTTTAGCTAACCACGCTTGCAGTTTACGCTTTTGTGAATAAATTAAGCCCGCGACTAATGAAAGAAAAGCAACGAAGGCTAGCATTGGAATCAAGTTACGACTTAGATGTGTCATATCAATGTTATTACTGATATTTTTTACTTGATTCAGAGCTAATTTAGGAAATTCAGTTACCCAATCCCAATCAATTGGATTATTACTTTTTACCCAGAAACTTTGTTGTTGTAATTTTTGTTGTAAATCATCACTAATTAAGCGAACTTGTTGTTGATTTAATTCAATCGTAATCGCTAAATTTAATTGTGCATTCAATGATTTTAAAATATTCGAATAGATATTTTTACGTTCATTGAGAATATCAACCAACGTATTACGCTCATTTTCTGTTAACTCAGCTGCATTCGGTAATTGTTGAATATAGCTATCTGGTGTATAAATTGCATCTCGTGCCTGAGTTAGATCAAAGATTTGCACACGTAAATCAGTAATGCGTTTTCCTAAACCATCAATTGTTTGATCTGTCGGTAAATTTTGCTTTTGTTGATTGATAATTCGAGAAAGCACTAATGTCCCTTGTAATGCACTAATTTGTTCATCAATGCTACGCTGTGTTTGCGTTAAATTATCCAACACATTTTTAATCCGTAAACTCTCTTGAGAAAGCTGATTTGATGATTGCGTTTCATTTAATAATTGTTGGCTTAATTGTGTATTTTGATTTAATTCGTTTTGAATAATCGGATTAACATTTTCACTACTTTTTTCTTGTGATTTTTCTAATTGAGCTAACTGCTTTTTAGATGCAGCTAAACGCTTCGCATTTAGTGCAGCCTGTAAATTTTGTTGTTCTAATTTCGCTTGTTGTAAATAGAAATTTTGTTGATCACGTTGCAATTCATACCAAGAATTCAACGTTGCACTCTCTTTCAATAAGGTTTGATTATAGTTATTTTGTGCATCAATTAAGGCTAATTCAATTTGATATCTATTCACAAAAACAGGATCAAGCTGACTATCACTTAATGTACGGTTTAGTGTTTGAGTTCTTGATAGATTGGTACTTAAAATAGATTGAATTCGATCGGGTAAAGTTTGCTGATTCACAATTTGTGATGCAACATCATTTAATACTGATTGGATTTTTTCAGTTTCTTGGAAAGAACTTTCTAAGCGTTTTTGTAAGGTTTCTTCTGATAATTTAGCCAACTCATCACTATTATCCGAAGTATTATTATTATTTTTTAAGCGAGTTAACTCTGCTTGTAATTTCGGAATCGCTACCGTTGCTGTTTTGATACGGCTATTAAGATCTTCGTTTTGTTTCTTTTGTTCTTCAAGTTGCTTTAATAGATCTAAACTCTCTTCCAGAGCCGTCATTTCTTTCTTTTGTGCAGCATCATTTGCATTTGGATCTGCTTTTAATGCTGTAATTTGTGCTTGAATATCAGTTGCACTTGGAATTTGAGCATACACTAACGTTGCTGAAAATAACGTTAACCCAAACATGATTATTGTAATAAATCGCTTGCTCATGTTATTTCTCACTTTTCAAAAATAAAGTTAATTGTTGTGTTAATAGATGGCGAGATAACTTAATACCCGATTGATTAGGCATCAGTTTATCCAATGGATAATACGCAACTGGCCATTTAAATTTTTCTAATTTTTGTTGTAATACATTTTCAAGATGACTCACCTTATCAAAGCTAAAGCCATCTGTAAAATCAAGTAATGCCACTGCTCGTTGTCCAAACTTATCATCAGAGATAGGTAATACCACGGCTTGACGCACATTAGGTTGTTTCAAGATGATACTTTCAATTTCTTCTGGCTGAATATTTTCACCACCAGAAATGAACATATTATCTAACCGCCCTAAAATAAACAATTCTCCACTGATCGGATCTATTGTTCCTTTATCACGAGTAGCAAACCACCCTTGTTCATTGAGTAAAGACTTAAGTGGTTGCTGTTTTTGCCAATATCCTAATGCTAATGTTGAACCTCGCACCCAGACTTCATCATCAACAATTTGGTACTCTCTTTCTGGCAATAAATAACCTACACCATCACTGGTATTACTCTGCTTAGCAAACACTGTTGAAGCCATCTCTGTCATTCCGTAACCTGAATAACAATGAATACCATATTTGATCGCACGTTGTGTTAACGCAGCAGGAATATGGGCACCACCTAATAAAATATGGCTTAAACGATATTCGGTAATTTGTTTGTCATCCAACATCGCTAAAAATTGTTGTAATTGTGTTGGTACTAAAGAAGCGTGCGATACTTTTACTAAATCTTGGTAAACCGATTCACCCACACAACGTAAAACTGCACCATTAAATAACCAGCGCCAAATAATACCTTGCCCAGACACATGAAATAAGGGTAAAGATAACAACCATTCACTTTGTGCATTAATCCTTAATAAAGGCGTGATTGCCCTTGCACTTGCAAGATGATTTTCTATGGTATGTACAACTGCCTTAGGCAATCCAGTTGAACCTGATGTAAGGGTTAGCGTCAATGGAGAAACATCTATCGCAAAAAATTGATTTATCGCTTTATTAACTGGCTGAGCAATAAATTCTACTGCATCTAAATTTGCTGATAAATTTTGGCAATCAATTAAAAAATCAATTTCACTTTGCTCACAGATTTGTTCAATCTTCTCGGATGGAAATGTAGGATTAATCACCAACATGCGACAACCAAGCTGTAACGCTACTAAATAGCCTAGCACTAAAGCAAGTTGATAACGTCCAATTAACGCAATCCCTTGTCCTTGGCGAATTTGATACTGTTGTTGCCAACCATCTGCCTGTTGCTGAATAAGTTGGTTTAATTGTTGCCATGACCAACATTTCTCTACAATAGAAAAGCGGGTTTCATCCCCGCTTTTATCTTGTTTCAATTCAACCCTTAATGCTATTGCTGTTGGTTTCGTTTTTGCATATTCCTGCCACAAAAACATTAAACATTACCCTCGATTGTATGTGGTGAAGTAAATTGCTGTGCAACTAACTCAATTAAATTTTCTGGAATATACATAGCACGCATTACTGATTCCAACATATTTAATTTTCTGCCTGTATTATTATTAGTAGCTACCCAAAATGGCGATTTAGGAATTTGTTTTGGATTAACGCTGCTGCCCGAAGCTTCAATCTCTGCCACTTCAAGAGAAAAATACACACGGGAACGCCCTTGACTCACTTCCGTTGCATTAGCAAAACCTTCTGGATTAGCACGATATAAGACACTTAAAATTGATAAGAAACGATTAACTTGTTTATCTTCTTGTAAAAAGTCTGCAGAACCAATCAATTTTTGTAACTGGCGACTAATATGAGCAATCATATCATCGCTTGGTTTTTTAGGTTGTGTAACAGGCTGTTGTTCTGTGGTTAATTTAAATTCTCTAGCAACCTCAATAGTACCTGTTTTTTCCGCTGCTTTCTCTTGTGTAAGATTTGCCTGAGCAGATTCTACTTTTTCACTCACTTGGGGAAAATTTAATAATCTGCGTAAAATTGTTGAAGCATCTTCACCAATTGATTGAGTATTACTGGCAATATATTGGTAAAGCTCGTCATCAATATTAATAGTCTTCATAAAATTCCTCCAAGTTCTGCTAATATCACGTCATTATACGACAGATCTAAGCAAAGCCGAAAATAAAATCCATATTATGTTTATTTTCTACGCCAAATTTTTTCAACTGATTAAAACTTGATCCCTCCTGAGAAATATTTTATCTTTTGCCACCATTGCTTCTTTAAAATAAGTATTAATAAGTATTTTTATCATGACTCAGTCACTGCTCAATTTTGATTATTTACCCGCTGAAAACCCTAATGCAGAAACCCTTGTTTTCATTCACGGTCTTTTTGGCGATATGAACAATCTCGGTATTATCGCTAAAGCATTTCAACAAGATTATTCTTTATTACGTCTTGATTTACGTAATCATGGGCATAGTTTTCATGCAGATGAGATGGACTATCCTTTAATGGCTGAAGATCTATTACGAGTGTTACAACACCTGCAACTTAATCAAGTTATTTTAATCGGACACTCTATGGGTGGGAAAACTGCAATGCAATTTGCATTAAATTACCCTGAATATGTCAAAAGTTTAGTTATCTTAGATATTGCCCCCGTTACCTATACACATAATGAACACGCTCCTGTTTTTAAAGCGTTATTTGCAGTGGCCGAAGCTCAATCCCCAACACGTCAACAAGCAAAAATTATTATGGAACAATTTGTGAATAACGAAGCTATTTTACAATTTGTACTAAAATCTTTTGACGCTAAACAAGCACAACGATTTCGTTTTAATACTGCTGCACTTTATCAACATTACCAACAACTAATGGATTGGACAGGAACTGGAGTATGTTCATTACCTACATTATTTATCCGTGGTGGTAATTCTCACTATGTTTTACCTGAATACAGCGATAAAATTTTACAGCTTTTTCCTAATGCTCGATCTTTTACGATTAACGGTGCAGCACATTGGGTACACGCAGATAAACCCCATTATGTTATTCGTGCAATCCAACGACATTTACAACAAAATAGCTAACTTGTGATATTTTCAGTTTGTTGGAAACTGTGATATATTGCACGCCACAAAAACGGCTTATCCATCTCAAGATGTCTGAAAGATGACTTTCAGTGAGTATAGTAATGGCAAAACAAGAAGCAGATTGTATTACATTAGATTTATTTGCTCATGTTGCTAGAGTAGGTCGACCTCGAACCAATCCGTTAAGCAGAGAACAACAAATCCGCATTAATAAACGCAATCAATTACGCCGTGATAAAGCGGTTGGTCTTCGTCGGGTTGAATTAAAACTGCATAGCAGTATGGTAGAACAATTAGAAGAGTTAGCAGAAGAGGCAAATCTAAGTCGGCAGCAACTCATAGAACAAATCCTACAAACATATTTAGAGAAAAATAGGAATTAATATGGCACTTATTGGCTTATTTTATGGTAGCGACACAGGCAATACTGAAAACATTGCCAAAATGATCCAAAAGCAATTAGGTAATGAATTAGTTGATATTCATGATATTGCAAAAAGTACAAAAGAAGATATCGAAGCCTATGATTTCTTAATGATCGGTATTCCAACTTGGTACTATGGCGAAGCTCAATGTGATTGGGACGATTTTTTCCCAACTTTAGAAGAGATTGATTTTACCAATAAATTAGTTGCTATTTTTGGTTGTGGTGACCAAGAAGATTATGCAGATTATTTCTGTGATGCAATGGGAACAGTACGTGACATTATTGAGCCACATGGCGCAACTATTGTTGGTTATTGGCCAACCGAAGGCTATCATTTTGAATCATCAAAAGCAGTGATTGATGATAATACTTTTGTTGGTTTATGTATTGATGAAGACCGCCAACCAGAATTAACTAGTGAACGTGTCGAAAAATGGTGCAAACAAATCTACACTGAAATGTGTTTAGATCAACTTGCATAACCTCCCTTTTAATTATCATTTGCATTTAAAAACGAAATAATCCATACTTTGCGTATGGATTATTTCTATTTCCTTGATAGAGAATTTCAGTTACCCATTTATGATTCATTGGATTAACATACATTATTATGATTGTTGATTTAATTAGAGGTTAGTATGATAAACATTATCGATGAAAATGTAAAACTCTTAAAAAAAGTTGGCTTAAAAATTACTGAGCCTCGCCTAAAAATTCTTTCATTAATGCAACGTACCTCAGTGCAACACTTTTCTGCAGAAGATGTTTATAAATGGTTACTTGAAGAAGGAGAAGAAATTGGTTTAGCCACCGTTTATCGTGTATTAAATCAATTTCATGAAGCAGATATCTTAACTCGTCACAATTTTGAAGGTAACAAATCAATTTTTGAACTTGCACCACAAGAACACCACGATCATATTATTTGTATAGATTGTGGCAAAGTTTTTGAGTTTAATGATGATGTGATTGAAAAACGCCAAAAAGAGATTAGTGAACAACACGGAATTAAGCTTGCAAGCCACAGTCTTTATCTTTATGGCAAATGTGCCGACATTAAAAATTGTGCTGAAAAGAATAAATAATTTTTACTCAACTAAACTGATGAAAAGGAAACTATATAGTTTCCTTTTTTTATACCTCAATATTTATTGATAATAATTCTCATTTGATATATAGTTTCTTCCTCATTTTAAGTATAGAGGAACTTCCCATGAAAAAAGGTATCCATCCTGATAACTATCGAACAGTATTATTTTATGACTCTAATGCTAAAGTAGGCTTTTTAATTCGCTCTTGTGCAACAACGACTAACACAATGAAATGGACTAATGGTAAAGAATATCCTGTTTATATGTGTGACACATCTTCCGCCTCACATCCATTTTATACAGGACAATCTCGCCGTATTGTTTCGGAAGGTAGAGTCAGTGAATTTACTCACCGCTTCGCTTCTTTTGGCTTAAAAAGTAAATAAGGACAGATTATGCAAGTATTGACCTCATTAAAAAGTGCAAAAACACGTCATTCTGGTTGCAAAATTGTACGTCGTCATGGTGTGGTTTATGTGATTAATAAAGAAAATCCTCGCTTTAAAGCTCGTCAAGGCGGGAAAAAGCGTAAATAACAAAAAAATCGGCATAGCTTATACTATGCCGATTTCACTTTAGCGATAATTTAATTTTTTATTTTAAATCAATACTATATACAGCAAATCCTTTTTCATCTTGTCCCACATTTTTCATTGGATACTGTGCATTTTGCTGAATAAATTGAGCAGCTTTCTCTGATGGAGCAGTTTCAAATACAACTTCCGCTTTATTATTTGGAATTGCTTTTAAGCGCCAATTATTATCTGCATGAGATTTCACTTCTCCTTCTGTCTTACTAATGCGACGAATATAATCCGCCAAAATAGTTCTATTTTCGTCTGGAGAAACAAAGGCTACTTGACTACCATCAGTACCTGGGAATTTATTACCAAATGCTCGGTAATTATTGGTTGCAATTAAGAATTTTTGCTGAGGATCGATTGGCTTACCATTAAAGGTTAACCCAACAACACGATGAGCATCTTTATTAATTAATTTACAATCACCATCATAACGAGCTGGTTGAGTTACATCAATTTGATAATTCACCCCATCAATAACATCAAAGTTATAAGTACGGAATCCATCCCAATTTAACAAGGCTTGTCGTTCTGCTTTATTCGGATCAATTTGATTAAATTGCCCTGCTGAACATTCCAACCACTCTTGAATTTGTTCACCCGTTACTTTTAATGCCACTAAGGTATTTGGATACAAATAAAGATCCGCTGCATTACGAAATGTTAATTGTCCAGCTTCCACTTCTGTATAGCCATTTGGATCATCCTTGCGTCCACCTACTTTAAATGGCGCTGCTGCTGATAAAACAGGCAGTTTAGCTAATTCTGGATCACCTTGAACAAAACGTTGGACATAATCTTGTTGTGCCTGATTAACAATTTGAATAGTTGGATCATCTTGAACTAAAGCCAAATAGCTATACATTTTGCCGTCAGCTTTACCAATAGGTTGATTAACATAATCACGAGTATGTTTGTGATCATCAGCCAATACATCAACTATTGGTTTATATTCATCTGCTAACGCTTTCTTATTTTTTGCATCAAAAATCGGTCTTGCTTCTGCTTTAGCGTGCTGAACTTGCCATTTGCCACCATTATTATTTAACACTAAATCTATAACACCAATATGGCTTCCCCAACGTCCTGGCATTACAGCCGGAATACCATTTAATGTACCAGTGACTATATCCGCACCTGGAATATTGGCAAAATCTTTACTTGGGAAAACAGCATGAGCATGGCCAAATGCAATAGCATCAATACCTTTGACTTTAGAAAGATAATAAACAGAATTTTCAGCTAAAGCTTCATAAGGTTCGCTAGAAACCCCTGAATGAGCTACGGCAATAATAATATCAGCACCTTTTTCTTTCATTTCTGGAACTAATTTTTTTGCAGTTTCTGTAATATCTTTGGCAATCACTTTTCCTTCTAGATTTTTCTTATCCCACGTCATAATTTGTGGTGGAACAAAACCAATATAACCAATCTTCACTTGCTGCTTTTTACCATCTGTATCAATAAAATGATACTCTTTGATTAAATACGGTTTAAAATATGGTTTACCTGTCTTAGCATGAAATACATTCGCGTTCACATAAGGGTATTTTGCGCCTGCTAACGATTTCTTCAGAAATTCCAAACCATAATTAAACTCATGATTACCAATATTACCCACATCATATTTAAGCAAATTCATCGCTTTCATTACTGGATGAACTTCACCTTTTTTTAACCCCTTAGCTGCAGCATAATCGCCCATTGGGCTACCCTGAATTAAGTCTCCATTATCGACTAACACACTATTTTGTACTTGTCCCCGTGCTTTCATCACTAAATCGC
>NZ_JAQIBB010000072.1:0-21314 GCF_027920745.1 Gallibacterium faecale
CAATGAGGAGGAGTAAACAGGAGAAATTAAAATTACACAGAAAATTAGCGAAGCTGATAATCAATAGGCTTACTTAGATAATAATTGAATATCCAATATTTTTATTTACTAGGATTCACTAATCGCCTTGGATGCAGTACATCCCGAATCATTTCTGCTACACCGATAAAATTACCTTGCTCACTATAAATTGTATATAGTCCTTGCCCGGTGAGCTGTTCTAACTTGATACGTTGTCCAAATGCTAATTTTTGGGCGACTTCCGTTGTAACAGTTAATTTTGGTAAGTCTGTAATCGCTGTATCAAGCGGTAATAACAGTTTATCTAATTCAGCGAATTGCTGTTGTTCAGCTAACTCTGCTAAACGTTCAAGCGTTACCATCGCTGCAAACGGATAATTAGCAACTTTAGTTCGGCGTAGCATAGTTACGTGAGCACCACATCCTAAATACTCACCTAAATCATCAATTAGCGTCCGAATATAAGTGCCTTTTGAACAGTGTACAGACAAAGTTAAATATGGGGCTTGATATTCAATAAACTCTAGCGAAAAAATCGTAATCGGACGGGCTTCTCGCTCAATCGTAATCCCGGCACGAGCATATTCATAAAGCGGTTTTCCTTGATGCTTTAACGCAGAAAACATTGTTGGAACTTGTTGTAGCTCACCAGTGAAATGTGGCAAAGCTGCCATAATTTGAGCTAAATCTACATTTATTGCACGCTGTTCAACCACTTGCCCATCTGCATCAGAGGTATCAGTACGTTCCCCTAATTTAGCTGTAACTAAATAACATTTATCCGCATCAAGTAAGTGTTGAGAAAATTTTGTTGCTTCACCAAGGCAAATCGGTAACATCCCTGTTGCTAATGGATCTAAAGCCCCAGTATGCCCAGCTTTATTTGCTTGATAATAACGTTTTACTTGCTGTAATACGTGGTTTGAACTCATACCTTGCGGTTTATCTAACAACACAATGCCGTCAATATCACGTCCTTTTTTCGCTTTTGCCACGCTGACTCCTATCACTCCTGATCATCGTGATGTTTCGCTTTATCTTGGTTCACAACTTGCGTAACCAAATTTGACATTCTCATCCCTTCGACTAAAGAAGTGTCATAAATAAAGCGTAACTCTGGCACAATACGTAAACGCATTGCTTTACCTAATAGAGAGCGAATATAAGGTGAGGCTTTTTCAAGTCCAATTAATCCTTGCTCAATATGCGCTTCATCTTCATTAAATAAAAACGTAACAAATACTTTTGCATATGCAAGATCTCTAGATACTTCTACATCTGATACCGTTACCATACCAATGCGAGGATCTTTAACCTCACGTTGTAAAATAACGGCAATCTCTTTTTTGATCTCTTGTGCCACACGTTGGGCACGGCTAAATTCTCTTGCCATAGTTAAATCCTTTCAGAAATAAACAAAGTGGTAAACTCTCGCTACCACTTTGTTTGTTAGATTTTGCTTGATGAATTTGTATTAAATTGAACGTTTAATTTCAACCGTTTCAAATACTTCAATTTGGTCGCCAGTACGAACATCGTTGTAGTTCTTCACACCGATACCACATTCCATACCATTACGGACTTCGTTTACATCATCTTTGAAGCGACGTAGCGATTCTAACTCCCCTTCAAAAATTACCACGTTATCACGTAATACACGGATTGGATTATGACGTTTCACAACCCCTTCAATCACCATACAACCTGCAATCGCACCAAATTTCGGTGAACGGAATACATCACGTACTTCAGCTAAACCAATAATTTCTTGTTTGAATTCTGGTTGTAACATACCGCTTAATGCAGCTTTGATTTCGTTAATTAAGTCATAAATCACAGAATAGTAACGAAGATCAATGCTTTCACTTTCCACAATACGACGTGCAGAAGCATCAGCACGAACATTAAAGCCGACAAGAATTGCATTTGAGGCTGCCGCTAATGTCGCATCAGTTTCGGTAATTCCTCCCACACCAGAACCAATAATTTTCACTTTTACTTCATCAGTTGAGAGTTCTAATAATGCTTGGCAAATCGCTTCTACCGAACCTTGTACGTCAGCTTTAACAATGATGTTCAATTCAGAAACATCACCTTCTGTCATACTGCTAAACATATTTTCAAGTTTCGCTTTTTGCTGACGAGCTAATTTCACTTCACGGAATTTACCTTGACGATAAAGTGCAACTTCACGTGCTTTCTTCTCATCACGAACAACGGTCATTTCATCACCCGCAGCAGGTACGCCAGAGAGACCTAAAATTTCTACTGGAATAGATGGACCAGCGGTTTTAACTTCTTTACCGATTTCATTACGCATTGCACGAACACGACCATACTCTAAGCCACAAAGTACAATATCGCCACGGTTTAAAGTTCCAGATTGTACTAACACAGTTGCAACTGGACCACGTCCTTTATCTAAGTAAGATTCAATCACAACCCCACTTGCCATACCATCTTTAACTGCTGTTAATTCAAGTACTTCCGCTTGTAATAAGATCGCATCAAGGAGTTCATCAATCCCTAATCCTTTCTTCGCCGAAACATTAACAAATTGTGTATCACCACCCCAATCTTCAGAAATTACCCCATGCTGTGATAATTCTGTTTTTACACGATCAGGATCTGCTTCTGGTTTATCAATTTTATTTACTGCAACAACTAAAGGTACATTCGCTGCTTTAGCGTGTTGGATCGCTTCAATAGTTTGTGGCATTACACCATCATCAGCAGCAACCACTAATACCACGATATCTGTTGCTTGAGCACCACGAGCACGCATCGAAGTAAACGCAGCGTGTCCCGGAGTATCTAAGAAAGTAATATCCCCATTTGGTGTATGTACGTGGTATGCACCAATATGTTGGGTAATTCCACCTGCTTCGCCAGCAGCGACTTTTGCCTTACGGATATAGTCAAGCAATGATGTTTTACCATGGTCAACGTGTCCCATAATGGTTACAACTGGTGCACGTGGCTCTGACTCAGCATTCATATCACGATCGCTTAATACTGCTTCTTCTAATTCATTCTCACGACGTAATACAACTTTATGTCCCATTTCTTCAGCAACTAACTGTGCTGTTTCTTGGTCAATAACTTGGTTAATGGTTGCCATTGCCCCCATTTTCATCATTGTCTTAATAACTTCGGTTGCTTTTACCGCCATTTTATTTGCCAGTTCGCCAACTGTAATGGTTTCACTGATCACCACATCACGGGAAACTGGCTGTGCTGGTTTAGTAAAGCTTTGTTGTAATGCACTCTTACGGTTAGCTTTTTTATTACCTTTACCGTTTTGTTGATTATTACGACGATTTGCTTCACGTTCATTTTTTGAAGATTCTTCATCGCGGCCATTCTTTTTGGTTTTTGTTACTTTCTTACCGCGTCCTCGATTTTCATTACGGCGCTCTTCTTCATTTTCTGCTTCACGTGCATAAGATGAAGTGAAGTGATAGTCTGAATAATCGTCTGCATCATCATCTGCAACATCATCATCAGAAAAATCAGCATAACGTTTTGCATCTTCCGCAGCTTTTCTTGCTTGTTCTTCTGCTTTTTGACGAGCAGCTTCTTCTGCTTTACGGCGGAATTCAGCTTCTTCTGCTTTACGTTTTTGTTTAGTTTCGTCTTTTTCTGCTGCGACTTTTTTCGCTGGCTCTGTTTTTTTCGCAGGTTTTGATTCTGCTTTCGCTGTTTCTGCTTTCGCAGCTTCTTCTTTCTTCGCTTTTTCAGCTTGTTCTGCTGCTTTTTTCGCTTTAGCTTCTGCTTCTTGACGAGCCTGTGCTTCTAAACGAGCTTGTTCAGCAGCTTGTTTTTCCATTTCAGCTTGAGCACGAGTATCGATCACACGAGTTTTACGTGTTTCAATTTTAACTTCTTTGCTTTTTCCACTGCCATTTTGTTGAACCGTTAATGTACTATGTGTTGAACGTTTCAACTTTAATTTAGTTGGTTTTTTCTCTGTCACTTGGGTATCAGTTTTTTTATCAGTCATCTGTACACCACCTTAATTATTCTTCATTACCAAACCAGCAGATATTACGGGCTGCCATAATCAGTTCTGCTGCTTGTTCTGCAGAAAGTTCTTCAATATCACTTAAATCATCAACACCTTGCTCCGCAAGTTCTTCTAATGTGGTGATATTTTTCTCAGCTAATTTCACTGCTAAATGACGATTCATACCTTCTAATTTTAGTAAGGCTTCTTCTACATTGATATTCGCCAAAGCTGCTTCTTCTGCTAATGCAATTTTTGTTAATGCTTCTTTTGCACGATTGCGCAATTCTTCTGCAAGATCTTCATCAAAACCGTCAATCTCAAGCAGTTCTTCCATTGGAACATAAGCAATTTCTTCTAATTTGCTAAATCCTTCTTCTGAAAGAAGCGCAGCAAACTCTTCATCAAGATCCAATGCTTCCATAAATAAATTAATGGTCTTTTGATTTTCTGCTTGATGTTTATTCTCTAAGTCGTCGCTACTCATTACATTTAATGTCCAACCTGTTAGTTGTGAAGCAAGTTTGACATTTTGTCCATTACGACCAATAGCTTGCGCAAGATTTGCTGACTCTACCGCGATATCCATTGATTTTTTATCTTCATCAACAACGATAGAAACTACGTCCGCTGGTGCCATTGCATTGATAACAAATTGTGCTGGATTATCGTCCCAAAGTACGATATCAACACGTTCACCATCTAATTCATTTGTAATTGCTTGTACACGTGCACCACGCATACCTACGCAAGCACCTACTGGATCAATACGTTTGTCATGGCTTTTCACGGCAATTTTGGCACGGATACCTGGATCACGAGTAGCAGCTTTAATTTCAATAACACCTTCACCAATTTCAGGCACTTCAATTTTGAATAACTCAATCAACATTTCTGGTTTAGAACGTGTTACAAAAAGTTGAACGCCTTTCGCTTCAGGGTTAACTTTATAAAGTACACCACGCACACGGTCACCAGCACGGAAGTTTTCACGTGGTAATAAATCTTCACGCAAAATCATCGCTTCTGCTTGGTTTCCTAAATCGAGAATTACATTCTCACGATTAACTTTTTTCACTACACCAGTGATAATCTCACCTTCTCTTTCTTTAAATTGTTCAACAACTTTATTACGCTCTGCATCACGGATTTTTGCACTAATCACTTGGCGAGCTGTTTGCATCGTAATACGATCGAAAGCGATAGACTCGATTTCGTCTTCAATGAATTCACCTAATTTAATCTCTGGTTCTTCCATTTGTGCTGCTTCTAAGGTGATCTCTCTTGTTGGATGAGTTACATGCTCAACAACTAACCAACGGCGGTAAGTAATAAAATCGCCTGTTTTTTGATTGATAGAAACGCGAACATCAATATCTTGTTCATATTTTTTCTTAGTAGAAATCGCTAATGCACTTTCTAACGCCTCAAAAATCTTCTCTCGAGGCAATAATTTTTCATTTGATACTGCTTCCGCAGCTAATAAAATTTCTTTGCTCATAGGTTATCTCTCTATTAATTCATACAATTCTTTATTTAAAGGAAATTTTTGGCACGATATTTGCTTTTTGGATATTACCAAATGCGAAAACTTGCGGCTCTCCATCCACATTCACTGTAATCATATCGCCATCAACACTGACTAAATCACCTTGCCATTTACGACGCCCCGCTGTTGCGATACGTAGATGAATCACTACTTCTTGTCCAACAAAGCGTTGATAGTGTTCTAATGTAAACAATGGACGATCTAAACCTGGCGATGACACCTCAAGGTTATATTTATCGCTAATTGGATCTTCAACATCTAAAATTGCCCCAACTTCACGACTTACTTCACTACAATCATCAATAGTTACGCCATTTTCCTTATCAATATATAAACGGACTGTTGAATAGCGACCAGCTCGCGGACATTCAATTCCCACAAGCTCAAATCCCATACCTTCAACAGTAGGTTGTAATAGATCTTGTAACTTTTGTTCTAGCGTTGCCAAAGATAATCTCCTTGTTCATTGTCAAATTAAAGGTATAAAAAAAGGGCTTTTAAGCCCCGTTTCTTCGTGTTTACCAAACTGAACAAATAAATTTTTCTTACAAAATTTATTCCACAAAAAAACCCCTAACGGGGCTTCAACTCTTTACTACTGATCAATTTCATTCAATGAAATTGGTTGCGGGGGCTGGATTTGAACCAACGACCTTCGGGTTATGAGCCCGACGAGCTACCAAGCTGCTCCACCCCGCGTCTGAAATCTGGGGCGTATTATACAGATATTTTGATGTGTATCAAGTGCTTTATCCTAAATTATCCTTGTTATATAGAATAAGTGCATAAAAATGAGGCAATTTTCTTTCTCTGCTCACTGCAATTAAACAAAAGGGCAACACTCTGTTGCCCTTTATATGATTAAGCAAATTTAATTATGCTTGTTGACTTTTTCTCTCTTCTTCAATACAAGCCGCTGCAGTAAAGATAACATCTGTTGATGAGTTTAGTGCAGTTTCGGTTGAGTCTTGTAATACCCCAATAATAAAGCCCACCCCGATAACTTGAGCTGCAATATCATTAGAGATCCCGAACAAACTACAAGCTAATGGAATTAATAATAAGGAACCACCCGCCACACCTGACGCACCACACGCACACACTGTAGCTACAACACTAAGTAATAAAGCCGTTGGCAAACTCACCTCAATACCTAAAGTATGCACCGCAGCTAAGGTTAAAATTGTGATTGTAATTGCCGCACCGCCCATATTGATGGTTGCACCTAATGGAATTGATACGGAATAAGTTTCTTCTTTTAAGCCTAAACGTTGGGCTAACTCCATATTAACTGGAATATTTGCTGCAGAACTACGAGTAAAGAATGCAGTTAAACCACTTACACGGATACATTTCCAAACTAATGGATAGGGATTTGTTCGTGTTTTCCAGTACACTAAAATTGGGTTTACCACAAAGGCAACAAAGAGCATTGAGCCAATCAATACGGCTAATACTTGGATATAACCACCTAATGCTGCTAATCCTCTATCCGCTAAAGTCGATGCCACTAAGCCAAATACCCCAACTGGTGCAAAAGCAATAACCACTTTCACAATCATTGAAATTGCTTCAGATACATCACTTAATAAACTTTTTGTTGTATCAGAGGCATGACGTAATGCAACACCTAAACCAATCGCCCACGCTAAGATACCGATAAAGTTTGCATTGAATAGTGCATTGAATGGGTTATCAATCACGTTAAAGACTAATGTACTTAATACTTGAATTACACTTTCAGGCGGCGCAATTGATTTTTCTGCATCACCTAATGCAAGTGTGGTTGGGAACATAAAACTTGCCACAACTGCAACCAGTGCTGATAAGAATGTACCTAAAAGATAAAGATAAAGGATACTTTTAAGATTATTTTTCTCACCTACTTTACGGTTTGCAATAGCAGCAATTACTAAAACAAAAATTAGAATTGGTGCAATCGAACGTAATGAGCGTACAAAAATTTGTCCAAGAAAGCTAACATCCTCAGCTAAATTAGTTCCTAAAGCAGGTTCTAAATAAGGAGAAATCAAAGCAAGCAAAATCCCTAATAAAAGACCTGTTGCCACTCTTTTTACAAGAGAACCTTGAAAAAGTAATGCGGTAAAACGAGATGAAGTAACCATAATTATAATATCTATAAATGTTGTGTTAATAACAAAGAGGCTAATAAACCTCCGCCCATCGCTAAAGATAGCTGAAATTATAAATTATGCAAATAAAATAATCGTAAAATAATCTTTTTTCCTGATTGATAAAAAATATCTAAAAAATACCTATATTTTTTAGATATTATCAACTTATTTCTCTAATGAAAGTTCTACTTCACGTAATGCTGCTAGTAATTGTTCCCCATAAGGTTGTCGCCATGATTGTAATAATTCAGGTTTTCGATCTTGCGGTTCATCAGACCAATACCATTTTAAAAGTTGGTGTAATAATTTTTTACTAGCAATCACTTGGGTAGGTAGCTGCTCTTTCACTAATCGTTTTAAATTTTTTTGTAATACATTAATTGCTTTCTTATACCCAGCTCGTTCCGAAATATTTTCAATTAAAGCTGGATAATCAGAAGCTGGAACACGCTTTGCTTGTTCAATCAATAACAGCAGCTTTTTACCATGACGTTTAATTTCCATAGGGTGCAATCCTAACTCTAATAATTGTGAAGTATGTTTAGGTGAATGGATCGCTGTTTGGATTAGACCTTCATTACTCACAATAAAACTCAAGGCAAGATTACGTTTAATGCCTTCTTGTAAACGCCATTTGGCTAAAAATTTTAGGTTATTTAACTGTTCTCGGTTAAGTCGCCATGCATTGCCAATATCTAAATAAGCATTTTCTGCTGAAATGTGTTTACAGCGTTTTTCGGCAACAAATTGGCACTCTTGTTGAATAATTTCTTGCCATGGTGAAGTTTTCATTGCCATTGCCATTTGTTGATAGACTGGTAATAAGTAATATACATCCGCAGCAGCATACTGTAATTGTCGATCTGTTAAGGGACGCTTTAACCAATCAGTACGCGACATTTTCTTATCCAATTCGATCTTTAGATAATGTTCAACCAATAAAGCAAACCCCGCAGATAAAGGAAATCCTAAAAAATTAGCTGCAATTTGTGTATCAATGAGAGGCTGTGGTAATTGCCCAAATTGTTGGTAAAAAATCTCAATATCTTCACCACTCGCGTGTAATACTTTTAACACGTTTTGATCCGCTAATAGGGTAATAAAAGGTTGCCACTCTGTAATTGTTAATGGGGCAATTAAAGCAACGGTTTCACCATAATAAAGCTGAATTAATCCTAATTTCGCATAATAACTGCGAATACGTTCAAACTCAGTATCTAACGCCACCACTGGGAATTGTTGTGCTGTTTGGCATATTTGTTGTAATGACGCATTGTCTTTGATGATTTGGTAAGGGATGTTGTTTGGGGTAAGTAGGTTTTGCATAGAGATTACCTAAAAAAGCAAGGCATGAAATTCATGCCTTGTTATTATTGGAAAATAATATGGATAATTTAATTATTCATCTTCATTTGCTGTTGCATTCGCCATATTCGCTCGTTTGGCTAATTCTTCCTCACGAACAACTCGGCGTAAGATTTTACCTACATTACTTTTTGGTAATTCTTCACGGAACTCGATCTCTTTTGGAATTTTGTAACCTGTCAAATAATTACGACAATGTTTACGCAATTCATCTCGAGTCAAACTTTCCTCTTTTTTCACAACAACGGCTTTAATGATTTCTCCTGACACTGGATGTGGAATACCAATAACGGCTGCTTCTTTCACTTTTTTATTCAGCATAATCACATCTTCAACTTCATTTGGATAAACATTAAAGCCAGAGACAATAATCATATCTTTTTTACGATCAACAATGCGTAGCTGATAATCATCGTCCATTTCGACAATATCACCAGTTGCCATCCAACCGTCTTTTAAAACTGCCGCAGTTTCTTCAGGTTTATTCCAATACCCTTGCATCACTTGTGCGCCTTTCACCCATAATTCGCCCGGTTGATTAAGCCCCACTTCATTACCGTTATCATCCATAATTTTAATATCGGTATCTGGGACTGGCACACCAATTTTTCCTGCATGACCAGAAAAGTTAGATGGGTTACAAGCAATTAACGGCGAACATTCAGTCATCCCATATCCTTCTAAAATATGGCATCCTGTCATTTCATACCACCGCTGGGCAACGGCCTTTTGTACTGACACCCCACCACCAACAGTCAATTTTAACTGTGAGAAATCAACCTCTTTTAACTCTTCTTGGTGTAACAATGAATTAAATAAGGTATTCACCCCAGTAATCGCGATTGGGCGATAACGTTTTAACTCTTTAATTAAATTAGGTAAATCACGCGGATTAGTAATCAGTACACCAGTTAAACCAAAATTAATGAATAACAAGGCATTAACGGTTAAAGAGAACACGTGATACATTGGCAGAATAATGGTCGCATAGCGATTTTTTCCCGCTTTAACAAACGGCTCTGCTAACCATTTAGCTTGGGCAATGTTATAGATCATATTACCATGTGTTAGCATTGCTCCTTTCGCTACCCCAGTTGTTCCCCCTGTATATTGCAAGAAAGCCAGATCTTTCTTACCAATTTCAGGGAGAATATATTGACGGTATTTTCCGATTCGTAACACCTCACGAAATGTTACTGCGTGCGGTAATTTATATTTTGGTACTAATTTTTTAATGTATTTAACAATAAAATTAACTAAGGTTCTTTTACCAAATGAAAGCTGATCGCCCATTCTGGTTAAAATCACGTGTTTAACGTCTGTATTAAACACTACTTTTTCTAAAGTAGAAGCAAAATTAGACACCACAACAATCGCTGTTGCACCACTATCCTTTAGTTGGTGTTCTAACTCTCGAGGCGTATAAAGAGGATTAACATTCACTACAACTAACCCGGCACGTAACACACCAAACAATGTAATCGGATATTGCAATAAATTTGGCATCATTAACGCTACTCGCTCACCTCGTTCTAATTTCAATTCATTTTGTAAATACGCCGCAAATGCTCGGCTACGCTCTTCTAATTTACGGTAAGTTAATACTTGCCCCATATTCACATAAGCAGGACGATCCGGATGTTCTCTTACCGCTTTTTCTAACATTTCGACTAAAGACGACAATGCCAAAGTATCTGGATCCATGCGTGATTCCGCTGGATAATTTTTAACCCACAATCTTTCCATGTTTATCTTATCTTTCTTCTTCGTTAAAATTCTGTCGCTATGTTATCACAAAATTACGCTTTTTTTGTATAACTCGCTAATTTGATAGGAATTTCAAGGACAAAAAAGGTTGCTTACTCAGCAACCTTCTTAGAATTAACGATATTCAACGTTAATAATGTCAAATTCAACATTACCGCCGGGAGTGGTAATATTCACATTATCATCAACTTCTTTACCGATTAAACCTCTCGCAATCGGTGAATTAACTGAAATCAGGCCTTGCTTAATATCCGCTTCATCATCACCAACAATTTGGTATGTCACCTCTTCATCGGTTTCAACATTGACCAATACCACAGTTGCCCCAAAAATAACTCGGCCATTATTGGTCATTTTAGTTACATCAATGACTTGAGCATTAGCTAATTTCCCCTCAATTTCTTGAATTCTTCCTTCGCAAAAACCTTGTTGTTCACGCGCCGCATGGTATTCTGCATTTTCTTTTAAATCACCATGTTCACGTGCTTCAGCAATGGCTTTAATAATTTCTGGACGACGCACATTTTTTAAAAAATCAAGCTCTTCACGCAACAGCGTCGCTCCTCGTACTGTCATTGGAATTTGTTGCATTATTCTGTCCTTTTTCCCTACTGTCAGTCAAAACAAAGCCACACAAGATGCTAATTTACACCTTGTGTGACGAAAATAATAAATAGTGATTTACGAAATCAACGTGAGCTATTATTATTTACCGCATTGCAAAAAATATCAATATCAAAAAAATTTCGTTGTTTATGATGTTTTCAAACTCAATTCGCTCACGTTTTTTTAAATATACAGCTTTTCTTTTACCTCTGATTGCTTGTAGTTCATTTTCTCAATCTAGTTTTGCTACTGTTGATGTGACACCAATTATTCAGCAATTACCAAAGGGAGCAAGTGCTACCATTGCAGCTAAAAATTTAGTGACAGGGCAATCTGCTGCCAATTATCAAGGTGATGTTTTTATGTTGCCTGCTAGTACACAAAAAGTTTTTACGGCTCTTGCCGCAAAATTGTTTCTTACTGATCAATTTAAGTTTCAAACCAGTTTATTAACTGATGGGAAAATTGAAGGAAACCGTCTTAAAGGTAATCTTATTATTAAATTTAGTGGTGATCCTGATTTACGTAGTGGACAACTTTATAATTTATTAGCCACACTCAAAAAACGAGGCGTTACTCAGATTGATGGTAGTTTAATTCTTGATACCTCTATTTTTTCTTCCCATGACCGTGGTCTTGGTTGGATTTGGAACGATTTAACGATGTGTTTTAATGCTCCACCAGCCGCAGTCAATATTGATGGTAACTGTTTTTCAGTGAATGTGAATGCGAATGGCCCTGTGGGAAGTCTGGTCCGTGTTGATGTACTATCACAATATCCAATCCAAATGTTTAGCCAAGTTTATATTGTTAGCGACAATGAAGCGGGTTATTGCCAATTTGATGTTGTTAGTAACGACAATAATCGTTACCAGCTTAAAGGTTGTATTCGCCGTCAGCCTAAAAATTTTGGTTTAAGTTTTGCTGTACAAGACACTGACAGCTATGCCACAGCGATTATTCAACGAATGTTAAAAAATCTAGGCATCTCTTATAACGGTCAAGTACAAATTCCATTCCAACCGCAGCAAGGCACTGTATTAGCAGTTCAAGAATCTAAACCATTACCAGAGTTATTGAAAAAGATGATGAAGCATTCTGATAATCAGATTGCTGATGCCTTGTTTAGAACTATTGCTTATTACTATTATAAACGCCCTGCCACATTCCAATTAGGTGGTATGGCGGTTAGAAGTATTTTAGAAAAAAATACTAATATTCGTTTTGGTAACAGTATTATTGCTGATGGTTCTGGGTTATCACGTCAAAACTTAATTAGTGCGAATACAATGTTGCAAGCACTTGAATACATTGCTAAAAACGATAATAAGTTAAATCTGTTACAAACATTTCCTATTGCGGGAGTAGATGGCACGATTAGTGGGCGTGGTTCATTAATCAGCTCTCCTCTCGTCAAAAATGTTATTGCGAAAACAGGATCATTAAAAGGTGTTTATAACCTGGCTGGGTTCTTAACGAATGCTCGTGGTGAACGGGTCGCATTTGTGCAATTTGTCAATGGCTACTCAACTGGCGATTTAGAAGATAAAACACAACGAGCGCCTTTAGTTCGCTTTGAATCTCAATTATATCGGTCGTTATATAGTGATTAGTAAAAGAAATGCCGCAGTTAGCGGCATTCTTTATCAATCAATTATAAAATTAACCTTCACTATAAATCTCTAAATTTGTCGCTTCACTCTCTTGGCGTTTCTTACTACCATCATTACGCATTGACGCAATTTTATCTAAATACTCTTGCGTAATATCGCCCGTAATATATTCACCTGTAAACACAGAAGCATCAAAATCTTCAATCGCTGGGTTTTCTTGACGTACGGCTTCTTCTAATGCAGAAAGATCTTGGAAAATGAGTTTATCAACGCCAATTAACTGTGCAATTTCTTCAGCAGTGCGTCCATACGCAATCAACTCTTGTGAGGTTGGCATATCAATACCATACACATTTGGATAGCGAATTTCTGGTGCAGCAGAAGCAAAATAGATTTTCTTCGCACCAGCCGCACGTGCCATTTCTACGATTTGTTCTGAGGTTGTTCCTCTTACAATAGAATCATCAACTAATAACACATTTTTGCCTTTAAACTCTGACGAAATTGTATTTAATTTACGTCTAACCGAATTACGGCGTTGTGTTTGACCTGGCATAATAAAGGTGCGGCCTACATAGCGATTTTTCACAAAACCTTGGCGATAAGGTTTATTCAACACATTAGCTATGCGTAAGGCAATATCATTTGAGGTTTCTGGTACAGGGATAATCACATCAATATCATCAAGAATATCACTCCATTCACGTGCGATTTTCTCACCAAGATATTCCCCCATATGTACCCTTGCGGCATAGACAGATACTCCATCAATATAAGAATCTGGACGAGCAAAATAGACAAACTCAAAAATACAAGGTGCTAATTTTGTATTATCAGAACATTGCTTAGAATGTAATTTTCCATCAAAAGTAATATAAATTGCTTCCCCCGGATTCACATCACGTACAAATTCAAAACCAACTGCATCTAAAGCAACGGTTTCTGAAGCAAACATATATTCTGTTTTCCCTTGCTCTTCTCGTTTACCTAGTACTAATGGACGAATTCCAAACGGATCGCGGAAAGCAATCATTCCGTGTCCAATCAACATCGCAACACACGCATATCCACCACGAATATCTTTGTGAGTACGTTGAATCGCATAGAAAATATCATCTTCATCAAGATCATGTTTATTAATTTGTTCTAAATGATAAGCCAAAATATTAAGCAATAATTCAGAATCAGAATTGGTATTCACGTGACGGCGAGCAGATTGGAATAGCTTTTCTTTTAACTCATCTGAATTGGTTAAATTCCCATTATGAACTAATGTTAATCCATAAGGATAGTTTACATAAAAAGGCTGTGCTTCTGAAACGCTAGAACTACCTGCTGTTGGATAACGCACATGCCCCAATCCAGCGTAACCTTGCAAACGTAACATATGCTTTTGCTGAATTACATCACTGACCAATCCATTTGCTTTTCTTAAGCGAAAACGCTCTTCTTGATCGACTGTTACAATCCCAGCGGCATCCTGTCCCCGATGTTGTAATACGATTAACGCATCATAAATTGATTGATTAACGCTTGAATGTCCAAGAATTCCCACAATGCCGCACATTATATTTTCCTCTATGATGAAGTAGTTAAATCAGAATAATTAATTAGACTAGAATTGATAAAACTAGAATGCAGTTGTAGCTGATGGAAAAACCAATCAACCACGAAACCAAAGTGTGGAATTAATTTTGATTCTTTCCACCAATCACTTTGGCTGAAATTAGTAAAGGTGTCTAGGAAGAATAATAAGGCAGCGATAATCAATACTCCGCGTAACAATCCAAAACACGCACCTAATACACGATCTGTGCCTGATAATCCTGTTTTTTCAACTAATTGAGAAATGATGTAGTTAATTAGGCTACACACAATTAAGGTTGCAATAAATAAAATGACAATTGCTGTCCCATTACGCAGATATTCTGATTCTATTTGTTGGAAAAATGCTGCAAGGTAAGGGTAAAAATGACTTGATACAAAAAAAGCAATTAACCAGCTAGCTAATGACAAGACTTCTCGGACAAAACCACGAAATAAACTAATAATGACAGAAAAAGAAATAATACCAATAATAATATAATCAATCATTGTCAAATCTCTGTGACACAAAACGGCGTATATTCTACAAAAAAAGATAACGTTTGCGTAGTGCTAATTATGGGAATTCTTCAATTTAAGGCCAACACAAATTTGGCAATCAAGGCACCACCGACTATTAACGAAAAAACAGCCATAAAAATTTTTCTATGGCTGTCTTTGATTACGATAAACTAAATACATTATTCAACTTTAACAATCCACCCTTCTGGGGCTTCTACATCACCGAATTGAATACCTGTTAATTCATCATATAATGCTTTAGTGATCGGCCCTACTTCGGTTTCTGAATAGAAGACATGGAAGTCATCACCATTTTGGATACCCCCAATTGGGCTAATTACTGCAGCAGTTCCACAAGCACCTGCTTCAGTGAAACGATCTAAATCATTAATATAAACATCACCCTCGATCGCTTTTAAGCCTAAACGTTTTTCTGCTAAATAAAGTAACGAATATTTGGTAATACTCGGCAAAATAGATGGAGAGTAAGGTGTCACAAATTCATTATCTTTGGTAATTCCGAAGAAGTTTGCAGAACCAACTTCTTCAATTTTGGTATGTGTTGCTGGGTCAAGATAAATACAATCACTGAAATTACGTTCATGTGCATGATGGCCCGGTAACAAACTTGCTGCATAGTTACCACCCACTTTAGCAGCACCTGTACCTTGCGGTGCCGCACGATCATATTCAGATACAATAAAGTTAGTTGGTTTTAAGCCACCTTTAAAATAAGTCCCTACTGGACAACAAAATACAATAAATAGATACTCTTTTGCTGGGTGAACACCAATATTTTCACCAACCCCGATTAATAATGGGCGAAGATAAAGTGTCGCACCTGTACCATAAGGAGCTACCCATTCTTCATTCGCTTTCACAACTTGCTTACAAGCATCAACGAACATTTCTACTGGCACATGTGGCATTAATAAGCGATCGCAACTGCGTTGCATACGTTTTGCATTTTGATCCGGACGGAATAAGTTAATTGATCCATCTTTGCAACGATATGCTTTTAAGCCTTCAAAGCATTGCTGACCATAGTGTAATGCTGGTGATCCTTCGTGTAAGACAAGTTGATTATCTTGGGTCAACTTCCCTTCTGACCATTTACCATCTTTCCAATGTGCAACATAACGGTAGTCTGTTTTGATATAACTAAATCCTAAATTTTTCCAATCAATATCTTTCATATTTAAGCCTTCTTAACGTGTTGTGTTATCTATAACTGTCAACTAATCTACACCATAATTACGGCATTGCAACCATTTCATTGGTTAGACTGGCTTTTTTCTAGGCAAAAAATAAAAGTGCGGTTTAATTGCCGCACTTTTATCTCGATTAAGCTAGGTTATAAACTTATTTCACAAAGTTTTCGCCTAATTCAATATCTGCTTTTAATGTTGGTAACATTGCTTCAATTGCAGCTTGTTCAAATGCACTTAATGGACCAAGAGGTAATAACTCCTCAACCCCTTCTTTACCTAAACGAACGGGTTGTGCAAAGAAACGAGCATATTTACCATCACCTTCAACATAAGTACATTCAACAACTTTTTCGCCATTTAATGCACGAATTAATGAAAGTGCAAAACGTGCTGCCGCTTGTGCCATTGATAATGTTGCTGAACCACCGCCAGCTTTTGCATTAACTACTTCGGTACCTGCGTTTTGGATACGTTTTGTTAATGGTCCAATTTCTTCATCTTTCCAAGAAACATAATGAACTTGTGATAATAATGGAAGAATCGTTACACCTGAGTGACCACCAATCACTGGCACTTGAACTTTGCTCACATCAACATTTTTCAATTCAGCCACAAAGGTTTCTGAACGGAGAGTATCAAGTGTGGTTACACCAAAGAGTTTACGTTTGTCATAAACACCGGCTTTTTTCAATACTTCTGCTGCAATTGCTACTGTTGTATTCACTGGGTTAGTGATAATCCCTACACAAGCTTTTGGACAAGTTTCCGCAACTTTTTCAATTAAGTTTTTCACAATACCTGCATTGATATTGAAAAGATCTGAACGGTCCATACCTGGTTTACGTGCTACCCCTGCAGAAATTAAAACAACATCTGCACCTTCAAGGGCTGGAGTTGGATCTTCACCGGCAAAGCCTTTCACATTCACTGCAGTTGGGATATGGCTTACATCAACTGCTACACCTGGTGTTACTGGCGCAATATCATATAATGCTAAATCAGAACCTGCTGGTAATTGAATTTTTAACAATAGTGATAATGCTTGACCGATTCCGCCTGCCGCACCTAAAACAGCAACTTTCATTTTATACTCCTTATTAGTTATATAGAAAATAATATAGAAATTCTATGCCTCCTCTACGGCTTTTTCAAATAAATAAATTCAATATTGAGAACTACACCACATTTTCTATTAAAAGTCATTTGCCTATCAAAAAAGAGGCTCGCTTATTCCTATTTATGCAGTTATAATTCAAATTAATCCATTTTCTGCATTTTTATGCAAAATTTATGCAATTCTTACTTTAATTTGTATGGAAAATAAACAAGAAAAATTACTTTCAGCATTTAAATCTTTATTAGCAGAAGAAAAATTTAGCTCGCAAGGCGAAATTGTGAACGCACTCACCGATATGGGGTTTGCCAATATCAACCAATCGAAGGTATCTAGAATGTTAGCTAAATTTGGCGCCGTACGAGCAAGAAATACTAAAATGGAGATGGTCTATTGTTTGCCAAATGAATTAAGTGTGCCAACAACATCGAGTCCATTAAAAAATTTAGTGTTAGACATTGATCACAATAACTATCTGATTGTGATTAAAACGAGTCCAGGGGCTGCGCAATTAATTGCACGTTTATTAGACTCAGTCAGTAAAGCAGAAGGGATTCTAGGGACTATCGCTGGTGATGATACAATTTTTGTATCACCGACCAATGATATTCAAATTGAACAACTTATAGAGAATATTCAGGCTTTATTCAACGATTCTCTATAACTTTCATAGGAGAATGGGTATGAAGATCTTAATTACCGGTGGTACAGGATTTATTGGTAAAACACTTTTAAAACAACTTGATAGTGAAGGACACCAATTAACTTTACTTTCTCGTTCTCCTAAACAATATAGCGCACAAACTCCAGCAAATACTCAATTACTTTCATCACTAGATGGCTTTACTAATTTAGATGATTTTGATGTTGTGATTAATCTCGCTGGTGAGCCTATCTTCAATCACAGTTGGACAGATCCCCAAAAGCAAAAATTAATTGATAGTCGCATTAAAATTACCCAAAAATTGGTGAGCTTAATCAATAATGGTCAACAACCGCCGCATACCTTTATTTCTGGATCGGCTATTGGGTATTATGGTGATCATCCGCAACTAATGATGACTGAAAAAATGCCTGCGGCTAATGACTTTTTAGGTTCACTATGTCAACAATGGGAAACGACTGCTCTAGCCGCCAATACCCGTGTCTGTTTATTGCGTACTGGGTTAGTCTTAGGGAGTTATGGCGGTGTATTAGGTCGTTTGCTCCCATTATATAGCCATTGGTTAGGTGGACGGATTGGAGATGGTCAGCAATTTTGGTCGTGGATTAGTTTGCCTGATATGATTAATGCTATTCTCTTTTTAATTAAAAATAGTGAATGTCGTGGTGCTTTTAATATGGTGTCGCCTAATCCAGTGACCAACCAAGAATTTAATGATACGTTAGCTCGCTTAATGAAGCGTAAAGCTATTCTTCACATACCCGCATCACTAATTAAAATAGTCTTAGGTGAACGGGCTTGTTTATTACTGAATAGCCAAAAAATATATCCAGAAAAATTATTAAAAGCAGGTTTCCAATTTGATTGCCCAACCTTAGAGGCAACATTAGCTAAAATCCTCAATAATTAGCTTATTAAGATTAATTATCAATGAAATAGCTTGCGGGAGAGATACTTCTCCCGTACTATGCTATGCCGAAAATTGAGCATATTGTGTGAACGATTCTATTATTTATTGCTCTTTCTTATTTTTTACCGTTCTCTCTGAATACAATATGTTCCAATAATAATAACAAACATAAATAAGGATAATTTTATGACAGAACAAACTTTTATTTTGGGCAAAGATGCCGCCCTAGAAGATTCTATTTCAACGTTCCAACAAAAACTTAAAAATTTAGGCTTCAATATTGAAGAAGCTTCTTGGTTAAATCCAGTGCCAAATGTATGGTCAGTACATATTCGCGACAAAGATTGCCCACAATGTTTTTCTAACGGTAAAGGTGCAAGTAAAAAAGCCGCACTTGCTTCTGCATTAGGAGAATATTTTGAACGTCTTTCTACTAATTATTTTTTCTCTGACTATTATTTAGGAAAAGCGGTTGCAGAAGGTGAATTTGTACACTACCCAAGTGAAAAATGGTTCCCTATTGAAGATCCTGATTTATTACCCGCAGGCATTTTGGACAACACGCTATTGGATTATTTCGATCCGAATCAAGAGCTCACACCAGATTTATTAGTTGATATTCAATCAGGTAACCTTGATCGCGGTATTGTGGCATTACCTTATGTTCGCCAATCTGATCAACAAACTATCTATATTCCACAGGCGATTATCAATAACCTATATGTGTCTAATGGTATGTCTGCAGGAAATACCATGTATGAAGCTCGAGTCCAAGGGTTATCAGAAGTTTTTGAGCGTTATGTCAAAAATAAAATTATTGCTGAAGCAATCAGCTTGCCACAAATCCCTAAAGACATTTTGGCAAAATACCCTTCTGTTCAAGAATCAATAACAAAACTTGAAGAAGAAGGCTTCCCTATTTATGCATTTGATGCGTCACTTGGTGGTCAATTCCCTGTGATCTGCGTTGTACTATTTAATCGTAACAATGGTACTTGTTTTGCTTCTTTTGGGGCTCACCCTAACTTTGCAGTGGCATTAGAAAGAACTGTTACTGAGTTACTGCAAGGTCGTAGCTTAAAAGATCTTGATGTCTTTTCGCCACCTTCATTCAATAATGAAGATGTTGCTGAACACGCTAACTTAGAAACACATTTTATTGATTCTAGTGGCTTAATTTCTTGGGATCTCTTTAAACAACAAAGCGATTATGAGTTTGTGCATTGGGATTTCTCAGGTACAACAGCAGAAGAATTTGCTAATCTTATGGCATTATTTCAACGTGAAGAAAAAGAAGTCTATATTATGGATTATCAACATCTTGGCGTTTATGCTTGCCGTATTATTGTCCCTGGAATGTCAGATATTTATCCTGCTGATGATCTGATCTATGCCAATAATAATATGGGAATGGATTGGCGAGAAATCTTACTGGATTTACCCAATTTCCATCATGATGCAGAAACCTATCAAGAATTACTTGAAGAACTTGATGATCAAGGTATTGATGATGCAACTCGTGTACGTGAATTTATTGGTATTGTGGCGCCAAAAAATACGAGCTGGCAAACCTTACGCATTGGTGAGCTAAAATCGATGCTGTATCTTGCTCTTGGTGATTTAGAAAATGCGTTAGAATGGGCAACTTGGACTTATCAAATGAATAGTTCTATTTTTAATCCAGAACAAGCAAATTACTATCGTACTTTAATCAGTAGTCTTGAATTATTCTTAGATGAAAATCGAGATCCTGAGCAATATCGTGCAGTGTTTGAACGTATGTATGGTAAAAAAGCGGTTGAATTTGCTTGGAATTCAATTAATGGCGGTAACCCATTCTTCTTATTGCCAGCCAGTGATGAAACCTTAGCCAACTTCACTGAACATCAAAAATTATTACAAGCATATCAAAAACTACAACGTGCAAAATAGTCGTTTATCGCCACACCACTAAGGTGTGGCTTTTATGGCTTGATTATATTCATACTGAAAAAGCATTAATCATAAATCGAACGAGAATTGCAGAGAGAATGCCGAAAAAAGCGAGATTTACTAAAGCGAAAAAAAGCCTTGACTCGCAAGGCTTATAATCATTTTAAAATAATCTGATTTCCCACTCTATTGTATTAATAAAAATTAAAACCAATTAAATCAATAATATAAATTAAAACACACTAACAAATACCGTCATTTATACCGTCAATAAAGATTAATTGGTTTAAATCACACTTATACTAGTAAAATCAT
>NZ_JAQIBB010000073.1:0-20868 GCF_027920745.1 Gallibacterium faecale
ACTAATCAGTTTCTACTCTTATGCTTAAATGTTAATAAATATCTTAAGTGTAAAACGCTAACACTGTCAAACAAAATTAGACTATTTTCCACCGTACTTTGGGTTAATTAATAAGCAGCCTATCCTTAAATAGGCTACTATACAGTACTAATCCTATCTAATAATAGTACCTATGATAAAAATAACTACAATCCATAACAGGATAAAAAATCCATTCTTCCAATACTCAACTTTATCTTCTTGCTTTTTCCTCTCTTTTACAAATTCAATATAAGCTTGCTTTAATTTATTATCTAGCTCTTCATCTTTTTTATTATTTTGATTCATAAATTATCCTTTAATAACAGGATTGACTGCCATCAAAATTCCGATAACAGGTTCTGTAAAAACTATTCCCGTCTGAATCATAGCCTGAATAAGTGGTACTATTGCCATTATGTTGTATAGTTTGACTCCAGTTATTTCCCTCTGAGTCATAACCACTTTGGTATGTCGTGTTTCCAAAAGTATTAGAGGTTTGCGACCAGCTAGAACCTGTATTTAAATTATATCCATTAACATAGGTTGAATTGCCTAAACGACTTACTGAATAGCTATTCCCAGAGTCATCATAGCAGTTACTAAAAGTATCTGTTCCATAACAAGCTGCGTTAGCAGCTACTGGAACACATAAAGTTAAAATAAATCCAATTGTTGATTTTTTCATAATTTCATTTCACAGTTTAATATCTATTATCAGGGATTATACATTAAAAAATTTGTTCCTTTAGTTTCAGTGTAATTTAATTGTTTAGTGCTTTGTTTCACGTTACTATTGATTGTACTTGTATTATTAATAAATTGAATATTGCCATTACAAAGTTTTATTATATACTCATCAGAACGAGTTTCTTGCTGCTTTAAGGTTCTATAACAATGCTGGTAAGGAGAGTTCATAACTATAATCCCTGCCGCTGCTATTGCCCCAATTGACAATATTAATGTTCCTGCTATTACTGCTTTTAACATATCACTCATAATAATCCTTATTTTTTGAAAGACATACATTCATGCACTGATTCTGAAAATTTAGTATCAGGTGTATAACTCTTTTTAGCACAACCACAAATACCTTTAGTTAATGATGTAATAATTTCATCACTATAAGCCTTACCTGTTTTCTCTGCTTTTTCTGAAATAATAGGCTTTAAATAAAATTCACAATTATCTGGTGAAAGTACACCATCCTTCTTGTCTTGTGCCTCTATTATTCTCATAACAAAACCAACAGCGATAATTACTGCCACTATTAACAGAAAAGATTTGAAAGATTTCATATTAATACCCTATTGTATTTTAAATGAACAAACAAAATTAAGTATACCCTCTCCAACTGAGTCAGGAACTATTGGATTCCAATCAGTTTTATCTTTAAAATCAATACTATGAATAACATCTCCATTTTTTCTACTTACGAGATATATTAATTTTTGCTCTTTTGACTCACAATTGTACAAGTCTCTAGTTTGCTGTTCACAATATTCATCATTTTTTTTACATTTATCTTTAATCATTAATCCCCAAGCTGTTCTCATTTTATTACCCTCAATAGAGTTTGCGTCTATAAAAAATTTCTGCGTGCGATCTAAAGTTTCTCCAGCCAAACGCCAGTCAGTACCTTTTTTCTCTTTATAAACAAAATTATCCTCTACTGCACACCCAGCCAACACCACAGAACTTAAAATAGAAACCAAAAATACCTTTCCTAACATAAAAAAAATCCTCCTAATTAAAACTAATCAGGAGGATAACAAATTATAGATAATTTTACAGTGATCTAATCCACAGTTTCTGCTTTCAATCTTTGTTTAATAATACTTTCTGCCTCACTCATCTGTATTTGTGCAAACTGCTCAAACTCAACAACTAATGCGTGTAAATAGCATCTAAAGTACTCACCGCTACACCCAATTGAATAAATAAGATGATCGTTTGTCGCAATTAACCGCCCTTTTCCCTCACAAGATGGACAAACCCTTTTCTGCTCTCGCCCAATTTCACCCGTACCGTGACAACGAGGGCAAATATTGCTCTTTTTCATTTCTTTAATAACATTAATTCTTAATTCTCTAGCTTCTTTACTGTTTTTATCTATCTCTTTGTTATTTGTTATTTCTTGAGTTTTCCCGATTTCTTTTGTGTAAGCATATTGTGATCGTAAATATCGCCGTCTTAGTGCATTTAGCCGCTTATATTGTGTTGGTAGCGGTATGTCAGCTAATCTATCAATCACATAATTTAATGCTTTTACAGCAAACTTATCTTTAATACCCTTTGCTTCCAGCCATAAATCAATATATTTCGTGAGATAATCTTTTGAGAATTTATCAAACCGATATTTAAGTAATAACAGATGATAGCCAATAAAAGCCTCTTTTTCTGCCTGTGTAAATGCCGCTAAGATTTGCTCTCTATATAGTGTACTACGTCCTCTTGCTATTGATTCTGTACTAACGCAACGAGGATCGAACATCTTAACTAACAACTCAATACTTCTGCTCATCTTAGCTCCTTTAATTTAACTATTACTCTTCCACCTTTTACTACACCAACGCTCTTTACTCGATAATCTTTTATGACTCTATTACTATCCCCTTCAATAATCCCTGATGCTGTAAGTGCGTCAAATAAGGCTTTTTGCAAATTATCTGGATCACGCTCTCTGTTATCTGGGTAATACACATCTATTTGCATTTGTACTGTGCCTTGCAATGGATCAAACTGATTACAGATATTCAATACTTTTTCTCTAAATTCTTTCCCCGTTTTCGATATATAGTGCCGTCCTTGTCTTGTATGCCGCCAGTAATGATTGACACTTGGTGGATATGGCAAGCAGAGTTCTACCCAGTCACTCATAGCTTACCCTCCGTTCTTAATATCGCCTGCGTCCTAATCACCCCCTCGGCATGAGCTAAACGCACAAACTCATAATCTATTTTTCTTGTTCTGCGATCGATTTCATCATGGCAACTACTGCAAGCCCACGCCCCGAATATATCATCAGGCTTCATTCCAACACCGTTAATACCCGCCATTCTAAAATGTGCTAGCACAACGGTTTCAGGATTATGATTACAGATTCCAGGTAATCTCACCTGGCATTCACGCCCTTTCGCTTCCTTTCTTAAATTTGCCATTATCATTCCTCAAAATATAATCACACCAACACACACCCAAAACACTAAGCAGCCCAACATTGATAAGATAAGTCCCCAATTCATTTATCCTCCAAATTAAAAAAACGCATATAGCTGATTAATAATTTTTTGATCGGTTGTATTGTTGAAAATATGCTTTAAAGCGGCATTAATTAATGCTGAATAACATTCTTCAAACTCATCTTGTTCCATATTTCCGTAACTTAATGATTTAGCTTCAACCCGCACCCGTCCATCTATCGTATAACTCACGTCCTTAAAGCCTGCTAACACGGTTAAATGCTTGCGGAATGTGTCAAATTGCTTTCTTTCATCAAAATACTTCCAATCTGTTTTATCTGCGGCCCAATGTTCAAAACAAAATTTAAAAAAGGAAAAGACTTTACGGTGAAATTGAGGATTGCGAGTTCGCTTTACCTCAACTTCGTATATCTCACCATTTTTAAATTTTTGCAGTGCTGGGAGATATATGTCATCTGCTGCAACAAATGTGCCACCAGCACCTTTAACCATTTCAATAATCATTAGTTATCGCCACTCCAGATTTGCAAAATTATCAATATGGACATGACGAATAACTTGCCCCATTGCCTTGTGTCTAGGATCGAATATAGCCAAATGATTCCCTCGACAAACATCAGTCCACTTATCTGTTTCTGGATTTAAAAACTTAATTCGGCCACCAACGATAAATCGAATCTCAGTTGCTTTTTCTGCAACCAGTGAAAACCATTTAGTACTAATATCAACAGGCAAAAGCATCACTACTAAGCAATCGTGATTTTCGTATAACTCAACCGCACGTTTTACAAAACTAAGTGGATCACTGAATGGAGGGTTGATCCAAATGCGTTCGTTTATTAATGGATATGTCAGAAAATCCATCTCTGGTGTAATGTAACGCCCACATTTTGCGTTGTGAGTCAATGCTGCCCCGTCAATCGTAAAATTAAATTCTGCATTTATTTGGTTAAATACAGATAATGGTGTTGGGTATGTGTCTTTATCAAAACTCATTTATTACTCCTCTTCAGGCTCAACACCCAAATCTTTCAAACCAAAGTAGCCGCATGATTTTGTTCGGTTAACCCGGGCATACGGCCCCCATTTTTCAGACTCTTCCCATTTCCCTTCACAGCGAAATCTATCGTCAGACCATTCACCAATAAATGCACTCACCGGCTCACCATCCCATAAATCCGTTAATTCCCCACCGCAGTTTGGGCAAACTAATTTGATGTTATTTTTATCAACACTCATTACTAACCTCTCGCTACTAACGCTTTCAAATTAGCCCAACCTTGTTTCACTTTACCTGGATCTAGGTACTCAACTCTCTCAGGTAATGATCGAGTTGGTTTTGGTAATATTTCCCCTTTTTCTAAGCGCTTTGCCATCTTGTCTAACGCCGTTTTCATCGCCTTTAACTCTTCCGCTTCGCTGTAACCACTACGGATGGATTTATTCGCCAGATCAGTAATCAACCAATATTCCGCATCAGAAATAAACTCAAAACGCTCAATCTCCGCAAAACCACCATTCGCACGAAATTTATTTAAGCGATATTGCAACTCCTCCACGGTCGGCAACCCCAATGCGGCATAATCGTCCGTTTTACACCACGCAATAAATTGCCCTGCGCTAGGAAAAAACGGACTTCCCGACCGTTCCGCCTGCGCAATACCGCACTTGAATTGTGCAGCGGTCGTCACGCCGTTGTTGACCAACGCCTCAAGCCAAAGCCGCTTCGCTTCCTGATAACCTTCCTCGCCATCAAATGCCGCCTGCCACGCCGGGAATATCGCTTTTAATCGGGCAAATAAGCGATCGACAAATTTTGCCACCTGCGGCGGAATTTCTTGCTTGCCTGGCGTTGCTTGATAAGTCGGCTCCTTGCCGACCAAATCCGCCAATTGTGTATTTGCAAAATGACGCATTAAACCCCCCTAACCTCAATCGTTTTGCCACGCCACCAGCTATCGTCATTGTCATCAAATTTTGATTTTTTAGACCGGTTTTGTGGCGTTTCTTGCCAATCCCAACTGGCTTTAAAGCCACGCCAGCCACGCTCAATCATAATTTCCGCCACCTCCGCAAGCGGTAAACCGGCTAAATCTGCTTGTTTTTGTAGGCGCTCCAGTGCAGTTTTTGTAATCGGTGCTTTTTTCGCTTTGCGGTGCGTAATAAAATCTTCAGCCAGCTGTTCCGTGATACCAAACTGTGCCAAAAGCGTGAGCGCAGTCGATTTTTTTTGCGTAGTTTTTTTAATATCTTGTGTAGTATTCTTTTGTGTATTCTTTTGGTTATTGCTCTGCTCATTTTGAACAGACACATCTGTCCATTTTGAACAGTCAGACTGCTCATTTTGAACAGATGGATTGTTATTTTTAACAGTCGATATATCCAAATTGGCAAGACGGTCATAATCAATGGTGTACCACTTTGTTTTATCCATTTTCATCTTGTTGAACTTGTCAGTTGCAATCAATAATCCTCGTGTTTTAACACTCTCTATCGTGCGTCTAATCGTTGATATTGACCAATAACAAAAAATCTCTTGCCATTGTTCATAGGTATTAAATATCCAAGACTTTCCTTCAATATGGTTTTTGCTGTAATTCAACAAATAATGTAGTTGTTGTAAGAAAATCGCTTCATTTAAACCAATTGTTTTTGCTAAAGCAGGTAAGACTTGATGAGGTTGATCATCAATCAATAATTTTCCAATACTCATAACATCAACTCCGTTGCATATTGTTCGGCAATAAAACGCATACCCTCAGCGGTAACTCGAGTTTGCGTATAGTTATGTCCGTGTTCAGCCGTTCCCGTTTTCACCGTAAACAACGGCTTCGCTTTCTCACTGGCAAACGGCAACAACTTGCCTGATTGACGAAACAACAACCGATCTTCGATCAAACGTTCGATCATCGCTTTCTCCGGCATCTTTAAAATTTTCGCGGTTTCACGCAGCGATTTACTGGTGCCAACGTCAACATAATGATCGACAAATGCGGCTTTTGGTTTCAGTTCTTTATTTTCTAAAGCTAATGTTTGATTTTGCTCCGCTAAATCTGCGGCTAAGCGCAAGGCTTCGGGTAATGTTTGGGGGATTTGTGTTTTGATAGGTTGAAATTCACCTTTAAGTACTTTATCGAAAATCTCATAAACTTTTACTTCAAATTCAGGATTAATCCACGCCGCATATTTGTACACTAATTTTTCACATGCATAACAGCCTTGATTTATTCCACCATTGTTTATTTCTAAAGCAGAATGCAAATCTGCATTGTGCTTATCTAATATAGCGACAAACTCTTTTGTCCCTTTTAAGCGCAAAAATTGGCTTGGTGCGTGGATAGGATTTCCACCACTCGCACGATGTAAATCATTTAGACAATATCGTCCTTGACCGTCTTGTCTAATTTCTGTATTATCAATTTTAATTAATTGGTTCATTTAACCTCCTAAACCACCGCTGCAACGGTGGTTTTTTATTACTCCATTTCATCAATCGCTTTTTTAGCTAAAGTGATTAATGCTTTTCTTTCTTCATCATCACTATGCTTCTCTCTGACGACTAAACCTAGTTCATCTAAAAAAGCACAAAACTTATCGAGATGATCGGCTTTGAATCGACAAAGTGTGCTTGGATCCACCCCAATACTTTCTGCGATTTCTTTATCTGTTCTCTCAACAGATTTTCTTCTGATTAAATCCGCAATTCTCATTGCAGATTTGCTTAATTCATTGCGTGCCATTGCGGTTACCTTTGGGTAGATTAAAGTTATGAAAAATTAGCAGGATTGCTGAATTGTTTAATATCATCTGCGGTAACCGCATAATTAGACGCTTGAGCAAGACGTTCCGCATAGTTGGTTTCACCAGTGTATTCAGTTCTCGGCAAACTGTTTGAGGTGCGCCATTTATAAACAGCACGAACTGATACACCACAAATTTCAGAAACTTTACTAGCACCCAAGGTATCAATAAGACTCTTTAAATTTTTCATATTTCATCCTTTATTTGTACATAAAGTACATATTAAGTCATAACTGAAAGTACTTCAATATTTATTTATAATTGAACCAATCGTTCAATAAGGGTAAAAAATGATCTCTGAAGAAAAAATTAGACAAGGTTTTGCAGAACGCTTAACTATCGCCTGTAAATTGAAAGGGCTTCCCGACAAGGGGAAAGGCAAAATGTTAGCCGACTACCTTCATTTAACACCAAAGGCAGTCAGCAAATGGTTTAATGCTGAAACAATGCCATCTCCAGCAAATATCTATGCAATTGCTAAGTTTTTAGATGTATCAAAAGAATGGCTAACATATGGTGATAAAAATGCTTCGTTGGAAACAATTAAACCACAAAGAGCTTATCCATTATTAAGTTCAATACAAGCAGGATTATGGAAAGGAATCAATACATTAGATAACGAGCAAGGCTATGAAATGATACCAAGTACTATTCTAGCCTCTGAAGATTCTTTCTATTTACGAATTGAAGGAAAATCAATGTTGCCTCGTTTTAATGAAGGTGATTTAGTATTAATTGATCCAACGCTTTGCCCATCTCCAGGCGACTTTGTCGCAGCAGTAAATCATGATAATGAGGCTACATTTAAACAATATAAAGAGTTGGGAGAGTTAGATGAATATGGCAGACCTCATTTTGAATTAGTCCCGCTAAATCCAATGTTCCCAAGATTAAACTCTCAATCACACCAAATTAGAATTATTGGTGTAGCTGTACAAAGAATTGAAACACTATAGAATCTGAAGTTCAGAAGCTGAATTTTATTGGGTAGATTTGGTGTGGTGATTGAGTGTAGGTAATAGTATAAAAGATCTGTAGCTAACACTAGAAATTAGATAATTATGTAATTTATAGGAACTAGAAAAATGAGTTTAGATAATGCTATGCAACAATATATTTCCTATTCAATTGGAGAATATCGCTCAAAATTTTTCTCCTCTTGTGACTGTATATGCTACTATGGTGATATTTATTTTGGAGCCATAAGTATTTGGAAACATCAACTCGAACCACACGCAATAACAGCAAAACAACGTGGAGTAAATGAGTTAGTGATTTTTCTCTATACTACAGGGGGTTCAGTAGAAAGTGTAGAGAAAATGGTCGATATGACGAGACGCTTTTATGAAAAAGTCTATTTTGTTATACCAAATATAGCAATGTCTGCTGGTACAATTTGGGCAATGTCTGGAGATAAAATTTATATGAACTATGCATCATCATTAGGTCCTATCGATCCACAGGTTCAATCTCCAGATGGGAAATGGGTTCCGGCTTTAGGCTATCTTGATAAAGCTAATGAAATTATCAAAAAATCAGAAAATGGAAGCGTGACACAGGCTGAATTAATGATGTTAAATCAATTAGATTTAGCACAACTAAGACGTTATGAGCAAGCGGTTGAATTATCAATAGATCTTTTGAAAAAGTGGCTAGTTAAATACAAATTCAAGGAATGGCAAAAAACAGAAACTTCACAAAAAGAAGTGTGTGAAGAAGATAAACTCAATAGAGCAAAAGAAATTGCAAAAAAGTTAAGTGATAACAAAAAATGGCACTCACACGGTAGAATGATCGGAATTGAAGTACTTACATCAGAACTCAAATTATTAATTGATGATTTCACTGATAATCAAGATATGACAGTTTCAACAGAAAATTTACACCAATTATTAATAGAATTTATGTACAAATCACGAAATGAAGTGCTAATATTAGCTACTCCTTATCTAAGTGTAGCAAATTATGACAATGAGGGTGATGAAAATGAGTAAAATATCACAAAAAGTAAAACAAGTCTCTAAGAGCGTTCGAGATCATAAACAAGCTGAGATGATCAAGTCTCTAAAAGATAATGGTTTACTCCCTAGTCCAAAGTTTACACTAGCTTCTGGTCCAGAATTAAATAAAATCAATGCCCGAGTTGCAATAAATCGATTTTGATTACTGTCTCAATAAAAGACGCCTTTATTTTTATATAGAAATTTTATTTATAAACCGCCTACGGCGGTTTTCTTTTACCTTGCCTATTTTCTATCAAACCTTGCTTAATCCAAAAATTATCAATAATTTCAAAACAATAGATAAGTCTATACCCCTTACTTAACCATTATTCTTCCGTGCTTAATCATTTTCTCAAACTAAGAACATCACTTAGTTCAAGTTAAGCGTGTTTTACTTCTAAATTCAAATTTAACGCCTGCATTACCTTAAACACAGTGGCAAATGTTGGATTGCCTCGCCCAGAAAGAGCTTTATATAACCCTTCTCTTGTTACCCCCACTTCTCGAGCAATTTGGCTCATATTACGTGCTTTGGCAATATCTCCTAACGCAGCAAGCAGTAAATCAATATCTCCCTCGCTTAAAATCTCATTAAGATAGAGCTGTATTTCTTCTTCTGTGCGTAAATGTTCTGACATATCAAAGTCTTTTAATTGTTCTGCCATATTAAACTCCTAATATTTTTGCTAACGATTTTGCTTTCTCAATATCCGCTTTCTGTGTGGATTTGTCGCCACCGCATAACAAAATCACAATCACCCCATTCTGATTTTTCAAGTACAGGCGATAGCCTTTCCCTTCTGTTATTCTTAATTCAGATAACCCTTCACCTATCGGCTTTACATCACCAAAATTGCCAAGCTGTAATCGTTTAATCCGCACTTGAATTTTAGCCCTTGCCCTTAAATCCTTGAGATTATCTAGCCATTTATCAAAGGTTTCTGTTGATTTTATCTGAATCATTTTTACTCCTTAGCATAGGTGTATTATAAAACTTATTGCCAATATATGTAAACTATAATTCACACCTTAATCATTCATTTCCCATTTTATTAGAGAAAATCTATCCTCGATAGTTTGAAAATTAAGCAATCAAACACTTTCCCCAAATTTTTATTTTTTTAAAAATCAATCATTTATGAACTTTTAATTCATTTTTTATAATTTTATGTACTTTTAATTCTTTACTTATTTGTACTATTGGTACATAATGTACCCCGTCAAAACGAGATAAACATCTCATTGTTCTTTAACAGATTGGCGTGGCAATGGCTTGTAAGTCACTCACTGCATTAAGTGAGGTAACCCCCGAGCAGAAAACTGTGTCTATTGGCTCTAAGAGAGGTGAGTCTAGAATCAAGGGCAGCACTGCTTACTAGCTTGAGTGCGAAATGCACGGTCGAAAGATTGCTACAACGGTTGGGGAAACAGGCGAACAAGCCCACGAACCGTTATCTAATGCCTGTTTAACCAATAATTATGTTGGATTTTGAGAAAATTTTTAGTGATAGGCGGTTAAGCAGGCATTAGGAAACGCATTGATTAAGAGATCCGCTAAAGGTCTGGGTAATCGTACAATTACTAATTTAAGGATAGCTAAGCCAGAACTTAATTTAGTGCGTTTCTATATCTGATAAGCCTTAAAAAGGAAACATTATGACAAAGCAAAACAAAACCAGTAACTACAGACGTGCAGAAAGTTGTACAGGAAACTCAATTAACGAGCTTCAAAAAGCTGAAATACGAAAGGCGATTCTTTCTGCTATCGAAAATGGATATTACTATCCAAATCTGGCGGAAGATGCTTGCAAAGCAATTTCATATATCAACAACTTCTCAGATGCAATTTGCACAGAAGAATTTGTTGATATTAAAACAAGTGAAATCTTTAGGAAAACTTAACTTTCCCATAAAGAAGCAATTTTATTCATTGCTCTTATGGTTGCAAAATTATTATTTGAGCAATCAAAAACGCCTAATCTATCATCAGAATCAATAAATTTTTGTAAATAATCTCGGCATTGTTCTGCGGAATGCGTTGTAGATCGAACATACCAAACAGACTCAAAGATTTTTACATAAACTCCATAAGTTTTAATTGCATCAATTAAAGCCTTGTAATCACGTTGATTTCTTAAGTCATAAGTAACGATAAGATTTGGCATAACCAACTCCTTATTTGTTGTGAGAGAGTTTTGATTATATTCCTTAGCGTTGTGAGAGACAATAAGGGACTTGAGCCTTGCAAGTATAAAGAAAGGCAATACGCATAAATAACAACATTTTGCCCTCTACCCAAGAGGTTTTTTTTAAAGTTAATTCTATGAGTGAGCTTTAAAAAGAAAAGAGAAAGGAGAAACACAATGAACGACTACGACACATTTGAAGAAGAATTACCAATCAAGAAGATCAAGAGTATGACCCTGACGACAGCTTCGATCCACGTGAATGTGATCGAGCTGCTGAAATCTGGGAAAGACAGTTTTTAGATAATTTTTATTACAGAGCCTAGAACAATCTAGGCTTTTATTTTAGGATCCAAAAATATGAATACTATTCTAATATCAGCTTTAACCGCATTAATCATTTCATTACTTGTGCATTGGTTTACCGTTACACAAGTAACGAAATGGTTTGATAATTTCTTTGAGGAAGAAACTAAAACTTTAGAAAAATATGCAAAAGATATTGAGAAAATAGTCAAAGAAAGACTAGAAAAACTATAGGCAGACTTTAAAGAAATTTCGTCCAATATCATATGATAATGACCAGCCGATTTAAGTATGAATTACTCTATTTTTAGGCTAGATAGCAGGTATTAAAATTAAATTTTTTCAAAAATTTTAGTATGTTATACTGCAAAAACCTATCATTATTTTAGAGGCTAAAAATGCCAAACCCATTTCATCGATTGGGCAGCGTTGAAGGAATAAATGCAAAATCAACAGCTCTTTCCCCTATTTTATGGATATTAGGCGTTCTATTTTCAGGAATGAGTATTTTATACTGGGTAACACAAAAGGAATTTGTGATTTACGTTGGGTTTGCCCTAATTTTTATAGTCTTAGTGTTTGCATTATATTCTTATAATCATTTTATGAAGACTGATCCGGATTTTCTCCGTTCTGAAAGTTTTAAATTAACAAAATTGGCAATGGAAAAAGGGCATATTGGAGATACATCACAAGGATTGCAAGTAGAAAAACAACTAACAAATCAAAACACGAAGGTAATTGAAGTTGAGGATTCAAATGACTAAAAAATATATTATTATTGTTAATGATGATATTAATGCCGAGTCTGAAGACAAAATTACACGTTTTTTTCAAGCTAAAAAAGCTAACTTCTGGCATTGGGTTCACAATGTATGGATTGTTGTTAGTGATAACTTTTCACTTATTGAGATTAGAGAATCAATAAGATTGATCCATTCCGGTACAGTATTGGTTTTTAGAATGGATGACGGCAAATTATCAGGATACGCTCCAGCCAAAAGTGGTGATTGGTTAAGAGAGTATTGGAATGAGGGGAAACGCTACACGCCTGATGAGTCTGATTAAACTTAATAGTGTTATCATTGACACCGCCCCGCTCTTATATTAGGATATAACCACTTTCAGCAAAATCTGAAAGTCGGGATTGGCGTCCTGAGTGTTACGAGCGGTCAAAAATAACAGTCGCTCAAAGCGGCTTTTTTTATAGCCGAAAATCAGAAAATCAAAACCTTTTTAAAGGTATCCCCAAAATGGGGAACCCTTTAAAACTTCTATAAAGGGTAACTCAATTTGAGACCCCCTTTAAAAAAGTAGTCAATGATGGGCTGATTGAGGGGATCGAAAGATCCACCGTTTCTCGTAACACGGTACGCCAACCTTGATCAGTTCATCACCAGTAATTGGCGTTACTTGTGATGAGTTTTTAAAATTTGTTGCGAGATTTAAATTATGACTACATTAACTTTTCAAACAACAACCCTTTCGGTTATCAATCAACACAATCAATCTTGGTTATTAGCTTCTGAAGTAGGAAAAGCATTGGGGTATCCACACCCAATCAAAGGCATTCAAAAGATTTACGACCGCCACGCTGACGAATTTACACCAAATATGACCGCACTTATTAATATGCAAACTAACGGCGGAATGCAAAAAGTGCGAATTTTCAGCTTGCGTGGTGCTCACCTAATCGGAATGCTTTCACACACCAAAGTTGCCAAAGAATTTAGAAAATGGGTGCTTGATATTCTTGATAGAGAAACGCAACAACAAGAACACCTACCACTTGCAGAAGCCGAAGCAGACGAAGAAGCAATCCGTATTATAGCCAATCTTTACCACTCACTTAACGGTGCATATGAAATGGGCGTTAAAATCCGCAAAGAATATCCACACCTTGGTAGAGATATAGACAAATTTATTGGTGGGCATTATCTCTATAATCTCAATATGCCAACTGAAAACGCCTTAGAGCGAGCCAGAAAGTATGTTCAAGCAAAAAGTGAACGCATTATGTTCATTAAAGGAATGTTAAGCCTGCTTGAACAACAGCCAAAACCCAAACGATTAACTAACTTCTAAACATTTAATCCAAATAAACCGCCTTACCTTACTTTTTAGTGAGGCGGTTTTCTACACATTAAATTCAATAAAAGGAGTATACAAATGAACTTTCCCAATAAAATTAATGCAAAAAATATTAATTGTACCGATATTAAACGGAAACATATTGCTTATTTTGATACACCACATCAGGCAACATCTCAGCGACAACAATTTTCACAAGATGTTCATCACGAATATTCATCAAAACATGAGCAAGCTCTTCCATCACACAAGCCTTTTGAAGAGGAGAAGGTAACGACAACATCACATTCAAATCAAGAAAAACAAAGTTCTCAATCGCTATGTGTAGAGCAGGTTCAAGTATCTGTACCGATAAAACTGAATTTGACATTGACAGTTCAAATGGACACGAACCAACAATTACATTCACCGTTTTGTTCAGATGAACAAATTGCGAAATGGTCTGAATAGATTGAGCAATATTATCCAACAAATGTGCGTGTTTTTCCGAAATTTCTGCCATTTCAATTTTAAAAAATGGGCGAGTTTCCATAGGTAGTTTCTGATAAATATAAGTAGAATCTAGCATTATTTATCTCCTATATTGGTTGTATGCAAACACCAATATACCACGTTGGCGAGCGTGGAAAAATAACTCGCCAAAGATTTGACACCCACCGCTCTATCGTATTAAGATTTTTTTATCGGGGAAAGATAGGTGTAATACAATACTCGAAAGAGAAATAAGCCCATACTGTAAACAGTAAATAGAAAGAGCTAACCGCGACTTTCATCGGGACTGTTGAATGGTAAGTTGATCCCCGATATTGACAACCCCAAACTTTTATACTACTATCCGCCATAGGTGTCAGAACCTTTTTCAAACGGCGGTAGTAAACGGATCGCCAAGTGCGGTCTTTTTTTATGCCGAAATCTCGTTAAGTCGAGAGGGCGACTAATACAATACCTTCGGGGAATACGTCCACCTTTACCGTTTGAAAGGTTCTGAACCTCTCGGCACCAGTGTCAGAACTGGTAACTTTCAGAAAAACAAACGGAGACAGTCAAAATGACTACACAATTATCAATTCTAAAAACATCTATCCGCACTTTAGATAATCTTTACTCTCTTACAGATCTGCATAAAGCTAGTGGCGGAGATGAAAAACATAAACCAGTTTTATTTCTACGCTTAGATCAAACTAAAGATCTAATTTCAGAAATTCAAAATGACAAAGTACAGATCTGTACTTTGCCAGTAAAAACAGTTCGTGGCGGAAGAAATCCTAGTACATATGCTTGCAAAGAGCTAGTTATTGCTTACGCTGCCTGGATAAGCCCAGCTTTTCATTTAGTTGTATTACGAGCTTTCTTAAACCAAATTGAAAGTAAGCAAAAACAAATTGCTCTACCTGAACCACAAAAACCTAAAACGATCGAAATTGATACAGATGTTTTAGACGCACTTCTAACATACTGCAAGTTAGCAAAACAGCACGGCGAACAACTCAAACCCGCTATGCGAACACTCTATTCTGCACTTGGTTTAGATCCATACATTAGAAACAACTTCGCAGCCCAAGCACATGATTTAGCTTTTGAGTTCAATCATTGGATTAACGAAGCCGAAAAAGCTTACCTTTCTCAAACTGCACCAAGATTGAGATAAATCAACTATTACCGCCTTACCTTACTTTTTAGTGAGGCGGTTTATTGCACCCTAAATTCAGTAAATTGTTCAAATAAGGAGCAAAAAATGAAATTCACACTAGAGCCGATTTACCTTATTACCGCATTAATCATCGCCGTTGTCTTAGGCATTAGTTGCCAACCGCAACCCGTCAAAGCTCTGGAAAAAGACACCGACTATTACGACCACACGCTCAACCTTGAAACTACCTTAAGCGAGGAAAAGCAACAATGGCAACAATGGGCAAAAGAAGAATGGGAAAAGGAACACAGCAATTTACAAACACCGCTAACAGCAGAACACGAAGCTGAAATCAGAGAACGATTAGCTAAGGGGGTAAGATGATGGATATTTTTGAACAGCTTAATCAACAAGCGAAACAGCTTAACCGCCAACGGCTTGAAATGTTATTTCATCAACTCACGTTAGCGCTACACCAATACCGCACGGACGAACAATGGAACGGCTACTTTGCAACGCTTTTGGAACAACACGATTATCAGGACATTGTTAACGCTATTGAGCGCTTACCGATTGAGGCGCAGACAAGAGAAAGGTTGCGCCACTTACTGGAGGTTAATCAGTTTTATTCCGTGCAAGAAAACGAAAACGCTGACCACAGAACCTTTAACCAATTTGATTTTTAGGAGAAACCTATGAGTTTATACGACCTATCCGAACGATTAAAAAACATTAATGAATTGCTTGATGATGAAGAATTTACCAATGAGCAAGCCGTGATTGACTGCTTTAATAATTTGGAAATGGAGTTCAGCGCCAAAATAGAAGAGGTCTACAAACATTATAAAGAGATTGACCTGTTGGCTAAAAATGCGAAAGAGGAGAAACAACGCATTGAAACTATTCAAAAATCTTATGAAAGCAGAAAACAGCGAATCAGAAACCTGATTTATGCGGCTATGGCAAACAGTGAGATTAAAAAGGTAGAAACGCCTATTTTAAAACTCACCATGACAAAACCTATTCCATCATCATTAAAAATTGACGATAACGCTAAAATCCCAGATAACTTTTTTATTATGCAAGAGCCTAAACTGGATTTATCAGGTTTAAAAGAAGCCGTTAAAAACGGTTTACAGATTGACGGCGTAGAGCTAATTAGCAAACCACAACTAAGGGGATTGTAATGGGAAATATTTATCAAAAGCTCGCACAAGCAAGGGTTGAATTACAAAATAAAGGGCTAAAGAAAAGCGGAGAGAATAAATTCTCTGGCTTTACTTACTTTGAATTAAGTGATTTTTTGCCGAGCATTAATGATATTTTTAATCAAATTGGCTTATGCGGCATTGTGTCATTTACACAAGAATTGGCGACATTAACGATTCACAATACAGAGAATGACGAAAAGCTTGTTATCACATCTCCAATGGAACAAGCAACGGTTAAAGGCTGCCAACCTATCCAGAATTTGGGCGCTATCCAAACTTACCAGCGCCGCTATCTGTATCTTTCAGCGCTGGAAATTGTTGAAAACGATCGGCTAGATAAAGAAGTGAGCAACCCTGCACAAATAACGCAAGAAAAATCACAAAAACCTCAAAGCAAAGAAGCGGTATTGCAAAAGTTTATCGCCACTCTCAATAGCACAACCAATATTGAAGCTGTAAATGAACAATGGGTAAAAAGTGAGTCATACTTTGATAAACGCCATCCAGAGATAAAAGAGAGGGCTTACGCCGCTTATATTAACCGATACACTGAATTAGGAGGACAATGATGGCAGGCGTAAATCGTGCAATTATATTAGGGAATTTAGGACAAAACCCTGAAATCCGCACAATGCAAAACGGCGATCTAGTAGCCAATATCAGCGTAGCCACTAGTGAACGTTGGCAGGATAAACAGACCAACGAATGGAAAGAACAGACTGAATGGCACAGAATTGTACTTTATCGGCGGTTAGCGGAAATTGCGGAGCAATACCTTAAAAAAGGCTCAAAAGTCTATGTGGAGGGGCGTATCAAAACCCGAAAATGGCAAGACAAAAATGGGCAAGAACGCTACATCACAGAAATTCAAGGCGACAGCTTGCAGATGCTGGATAGTAAACAAGATGCACAGAACGCACCGCAAACTCAAGCACCGCAAGCGACAACGGTTAATAATACTTATGCTAAGGCAAAACAAAGCGGCATACCGAAAACCCCGCCACCGACTGATTTTGATGATATGCCTTTTTAACTCATCTAACTTCGAAATTTAGACAACTTTAGACAAACCGCCACCGCAAAGGTGGCTTTTTTATTACCAAAAATAGGAGAAAACACTATGGCAAAAACTGATATTCACGAGTTCTTCAGTGAACTTGATGCAGGAATTTTTGAAAACAAATTAGCAACCGCTCTTTCTGAAGTTGCAATTGGTGCAATTACACACGACAAGGCTGGAAAAGTCGTTGTTGAATTTACCGTTAAAAAAATGGATAGCGATCAACCAGCCGTGCAAATCCAACATAAATTAAGTTATGTCAAACCAACTAAGAGAGGTAAATCATCAGAAGAAGATACCACCGCAACACCAATGTATGTACACAAGGGTGGTGCAATTTGTGCAACGCCAGATAAAGAACAAATGCCAATATTCAAAGAAAGTGACGACCCAGCATTTGATAAAAAGTTAAAAGTAATGTAATCAAGGAGTAACTATGGAACAAACAAACTTAGAACAAATTAAAGATTTAGTGTTATCAAGTGTGCATATCGGTAACAGTGATTATCCGGTTGCTATTTTGCCTAAAGATGTCAATATCGTATCACTTGAAAAACATAATCAATTCCGTAATCAGTTTCGTGCAAAATTCAGCACAGCTAACTTTGATAGCTTAGTTGCATACGCAAAGCTGCATAATCAAGATAATGCTAAATGCTTTATTGATGAACAAAATCTTAGTGCAGAGATTATTTTTGATGTTGGCACTTTAGAACAACCTCTTCATGCAACACACCGTGCATTACTCAATATGCAGAAAACAGCTGCTTATAGTGCATTATTAGATTTCCAAGGCAGACGACACGACCAACGTGCATTCTCCGAATGGTTAGAAGATTGGGGTGATTTTATTACGCCATATACTGATGATGAGGAGAAAATGTCTATAACAAATGCAGTGCAAGCAGTGCGTAAAATTACATTAGATTACGCACGCAATGAAGAACACGAAGTCAGCGATTTTGCCACATCAAAATCAGCAATGGAAAGGGTAGAAGCTAAAAGCAAATTGCAAATGCCAAAATACTTTGTATTTAATACCGAAACATACAAAGGATTAAGCTGCCAAGCATTTACGTTACGACTATCAATTTTAACTGGCGGAGATTATCCAATTTTAGTTGCACGATTAATTAAAATGGAACAGATACAAGAAGCCATTGCAAAAGAGTTTTCAGATAAGCTAACGAATGCACTTAATGGTACAGGCATTACTGTGAATATTGGAGAAATTGATATTTAACGTTAATACTTACAACTAAGCCTAGCCATTGCTAGGCTTTTTTATTGGAGGAATATCAAGCAATGTCAAGACACAACACAAAGCAACATCAGTGGCATAGCACTGCAAAACGTGACTATCCGAAGCTAGACGGGTTATATCGAGTGAGAATTATGTTATCAAATGGAAAGTTACACACGTTCGAAAATTACTACTCATTAAAACACGGCTTCACTTTTGATAATACGATGCGCGATCGCGGAGATACGATGCGGATTTTAGAATGGCATGATGGCTGGGAGAATTAAGTATGATCGAATATCACAATATGGATTGTGTAACGGCATTAAAAAAGTACAAAGATAAATATTTTGATTTAGCTATTGTTGATCCGCCATATTTTGATGGACCTAATAAACGGCAGTTTTATGGCAGAAAAATGAGCCCAATTGGGGTACAACGGTTTTATACCCCGACAGACACCTGGACTGTTCCCACTGCAGATTATTTTGAAGAATTATTCAGAGTTAGCAAACATCAAATAATCTGGGGAGTTAATTATTTTAATTATACATTTGGCCCAGGTCGCATTATCTGGGATAAGGTTAATGGTAAAAGTTCTTTCAGCGATTGTGAAATCGCATACTGCAGTTTACACGATAGCGTAAGGCTTTTTCGTTATATGTGGAACGGTATGCTGCAAGGTAAAAGTATTGAGGAAGGTCATGTAGCACAAGGCAACAAAAGACTAAATGAAAAACGCATACATCCAACACAAAAACCCGTGAATTTATATCTATGGCTATTACAAAGATACGCCAAAGCTGGCCAACTTATTCTAGATACGCATGTCGGCAGCGGTAGTAGTTTGATTGCTTGCAAAAAATTAGGCTTTGATGCCGTAGGGTTTGAACTCAATCCACATTACTACGCATTATCAAAAGAACGCATAGACAGTTGTTTATAGAGGTAAGTATGACTGACATTAATCAAGATTTTTATTTTAAAAAAGACTTATTTCAGATGTTCAATGTTTTTCAAAAATCACGGTTAATCAAAGTGCTTAATAAAAATGGAATAAATTTTTTCTTAACATTAGCTGGAGACCCATTTGTACATAAAGATGAATTCAATCGCAAGTCAAAAAAACGGGTTAACGTAGAACCTACTATAGACACAGAATGGACACCTAATATTATTAAAAGAGGTGATCAAAATGGCAAGACCTCGAAAAAACGAGAATAACGGCTTACCGCAGCATCTACTTTGCCGACGCAGAAAGAGAAAAAACGGAAAGTTAGTAAATTACTATTACTACGTTCAAGCGGACGGAAAAGAAATCTCTCTAAAAACTAATGATAAACACATCGCAGTACTCAAAGCTGCAGAATTAAATCTCGATAGGACCACTCAAAGCGAAATCACAACATTTATCACTGTCGCTACTCGGTATCTCAATTCACAGCTTGATAATAAAGCAAAATCTACCCAAGACAATTATAGGTGGGCCACGAATAGACTGATGTCGTTTTTCGGAGATCCACCGCTTCAACTTGAGAAAATACAAGCAAAGCACATCAAAATGTATCTTGAATGGCGAAAAGATACGCCACGAGCCGCCAATTTTGAGGTTGAAATGTTTCATCGTATTTGGTCTTTTGCAAGAGAGTGGGGATACACTAATTTAATCTGCCCAACAGATGGCGTGACTAAATACACGCTTGAATCAAGAGATGTATATGTTGAGGACCACATCTATAACAAAATCTATGAACTTGCAGATCAAGATATGAAGGATCTAATGGATATTGCGTATTTAACTGGCCAAAGACCGATTGATGTTTGTAATATCCATACAAGTCACATATTTGACGGAATATTGCATATTACACAACAAAAAACAAAAGCTAAAGTGAGAATTAACTTAATCGGACAGCTTGCAGAAATTATAACAAGACGAATGGAAACGCACGAATGTTATTTATTTTTGCACTCACGAGGAGGGAAACTAAGAAGAACAACTCTTAGCGAAAGATTCCGTAATTTGCGGAAAGTTGCATTAGAAAAATACCCTGAACTGGCAGATGAGATTACTGAATTTCAATTCAGAGATCTGCGTGCAAAAGCAGGTACTGAT
>NZ_JAQIBB010000074.1:0-20665 GCF_027920745.1 Gallibacterium faecale
TATGATTTTATCTTGCAATATGCGGAGCAAAAGCATGAGTTATCCACTGCAGATAAAGACGCTATTTTTGTCGAACTGTATCAAAAGCTAGGAGATCTGCTTGAACATCTGGGTTTCCCAATTCGTTACTGGCAGCAATTTAATGATATAGAGAGCAAACCGCTATCTAACGCACAAGTTGATAAAGCCCTAGCAGAAATTGCTCGTAAAAAATATTGGCTAAAGCGTATGCAACAAACGCAAAAGCGACAAGTTGAGCATATCGCTATTGCGTGCGGTGAAGTGCAAAAACGTGTTGCGCCTTATATCTCAAACAGTGCCTTTTATCAACACGCACAGCAAGTCAAAAAGAATTACGATTTTTTAAAGCAAATGGTGCTTGAGAATATCGACGATCCTAACGAACAAGTCGATTTACTTGATATGTATCTCCGCTCCTCATCTAATCCATCTTTGCGTCGTTTGGAGATGATGACAAGATTGCGGGGCATAGAAGAATGGGCAGAAAGTGAAAACGCCGTCGGTTTATTTATCACGCTAACTGCTCCATCAGCCTATCACGCACAACATCAAAATGGCGCACAAAATAAAAAATGGAACGGTGCAAGCCCTCGCGAAACCCATCAATATTTAAATGCGGTGTGGCAACGCTATCGCGCGTTATTAGCAAAAAGAGGGATTAAATTTTACGGCGTAAGAATTGCCGAACCACATCACGATGCTACCCCGCATTGGCATTTATTGCTATTTGTACACGCAGATCACAAGGCAGCCGTAATCGAGTTATTTCGCCAAAAAGCCCTCGATCAAGACGGGGACGAAAAAGGGGCAAAAGAACACCGTTTAAAAGTAGATGAACTCGACAAAGAATTAGGATCGGCAGCTGGTTATCTTGGTAAATATCTCGCAAAAAATATAGATGGTTTTGCTCAAAATGGCGAAATGTCGGACGAAGTCGAAAACTTATCACTAAAAGACAATGCAAAACGTGTTAAAGCATGGGCGAGCTTATGGGGATTTAGACAATTTCAGTTTTATGGAGCAAGTAGCATTGGCGTTTGGCGTGAATTGCGTCGTTTAACACGAGCATTAGAAAACAACAAATTAGAAGAATTACGCCTTTGTGCGGATATTGGCGATCAAGCTGCATTTTTGCAAAGACAAGGCGGAGCAGGAGCAAGCCGGAATGAATGGCTTGCGGTATTGAAATATGAAGAAAGCGAACCGAACGCCGACGGTCAAACTTATAAAAAGGTGGTTGGCGTGATGGAAAATCCAAAAAACAACCCGAACCCTGAAATCATTAAAACCAGAACAAAGAAATGGGCAATCAAAAAGAAATCGCAAAGCGAAGATGTCGCCACAACCGCAGATCGTGAATCTGCTCAAATTGGCGGGCTTGCCCGCCCTTGGACTTGTGTCAATAACTGTAACCGTTTAAATATTAAACAAATGCTAAGAAGTGAACTGAATTTGATCTTAGGAACAGCAACAGAACATCATATTGATTATTTATTGAACAGAAATCGGTTGTATATAACGAGGTTTAACTATTTAGAAGTCAGAAATGGGCAGTTGTTGATGAAACAACGAGGGGAAGTTGTGGCTAAAAATAGGGGATCTGGTCTAGATAGGCTAAGGAAACATTAACTATTTTTGTAAAACAAAGGAGTAAATATGGCTGGAATTAATAAAGTAATTATTATCGGAAATATCGGCAACATTGACGTGAAGATTTTTCAAAATGGGTCGATTGCGAATGTGAGCGTTGCCACATCGGAAAACTGGGTAGATAAAGAAACGCAGCAGAAAAAAGAGCGTACCGAATGGCATAGAGTGATTTTTTATATAAAATAACCACTATACCCATAAAATTATTGACATAATAACAAAAGTGGGTATAATAACCATTAAATAGATAACAGGAAGATAAAAGGTGGATAGTAAAACATTAATAAAAATGCTTGAAAAAGACGGGTGGTACTTGGTTAATGTGGTTGGTAGTCATCATCAATTTAAACACCCGATAAAGAAAGGACGGACAACAGTTCCGCATCCAAAAAAGGATTTACAAATAAAAACGGTAAATTCAATATTAAAACAAGCGGGGTTGAAATAACCCCCATTTTTGATAAAGAGAGGTCTATATGTTATATCCGATTGGGATTGAAATGGGCGATGATAAACACGCTTTCGGGGTGATTGTACCTGATATTCCGGGCTGCTTTTCTGCTGGGGATACGCTAGAAGAAGCCTATATTAATGCGAAAGAGGCTATTGCCTTTCATATCGAGGGATTATTAGAAGATGGGGAAGAGATTCCTTTACCGACCGATATAAAAGCACATATGAATAATAAAGAGTTTGATGGATTTACTTTTACTTTTGTTGATGTTGACTTATCGCATGTGATGGGTAAAGCGGAAAAAATTAATATTACTCTACCAGCTTTGCTATTACATAAAATTGATGCGTTTATTGCAACTCACCCAGAATATAAAAGCCGTAGTGGTTTTTTAGCACAACTTGCAACAGATAAATTACTTTCAGCATAATAAAAAAACCGCTTTTTAGCGGTTTTTTTCAGACATCTGTGGAAGTAGTGAGTTAAAAATCTTCTCTTTATCTTCAAAAGATAATTTATCTAATTTTGATGTATCCGTTGAGCGAGAAAATTCAACGTTTAAAACAAATTTATTTATTTAGATTACGATAAATTTCACAAAGTTTTTTAATGCCATTCGGGCGATTATCAGCAAGTTCTGCGAGAATAGCATCAAATTCATCAGCTAGAGCAGCGTCAAGGCGTAATGAAATCGCTTTAACTTTACCATTTTCAAGTGCTTTTTTATTGTATGCTGCTGCGGTTTTAGAGCGTAGTTTTTTACTGTGTTCTGTGTTGCTGTTTGCCATTTTTAACCTCTTGCTTTTTATATTTATGTTGTTTATAGTATTTAGGAATTGCCTAGCAACAGTGGTAGCTGTTGCTAGGACTTAGTTCAATTACTAATGAGCGTTTGTGCTAATCGCTATTAGTAAGATGAACAGGATTATAAGCATAACGGTTCGCATAATCCTAATTCCTATTGTTAAGCCCCACTCTATACAGCGTGGGGTTTGCTGTTTCTAGCCCCTTGCTAGATAAATTTATTATATTCAATACAATAATAAAACACAAGAGATTTTTAATAAAAAAACCGCTTTTTAGCGGTTTTTTTGTTGAATATGATCAAAGATTTTTTGTTGCTCATCTCGAGATAATTTATCAATTAAGTTAAGCAACAATGTGTTTTTGACTAAATCTGATGATCTGACAGTGTGAGAGTATTCGACGTTTTGCACGAATTTATGATTACAATCTTGATTAGTACAAGTACAGTATAATTTTGTTAAATCTGCGTGTTCTCTGACCGATCTTGTAATGTAAGCTTTATGACCGCAATGCCGGCAATAAATTGTAAAAATTTTTGCCATTGTCAAACCCTCTCTTACCCCAAAAACAATGATTTTATTTTATCAGATTATCAAGTAGTTACAATAAAAACACTGTTTAAATATACAGTATTTGTTGTTGACAAAAAGTAACCCGTTAATCTGTAAAAAATTATTTTGTCTTTGTATATGTTTGCTTAAAAATAATGCGATTTTTATTGCCAATATCGGGATCTTTATTGATTTGATATGCGATAAAATCCTGCAGCGGGTAAGCTTCAGTTTCTCGATAAGCTGCTAAAATTTTTATTGGGTCGCCTAAACCGCCAGTATTGCTCGGAATAATGCCTGATAAACCGGGCGGGAAACGGTGAGCGGTGAGAACATCTTGAGCAGAAATATTTTTCACAGCATTAAATTCATCTTTTCGACCAGTATCTCCGACAGAAATTAATTTCACTCCGTCTGGGTTGCCGTCGGGAATATTAATAAACATACTCTTAAAATTACCCACGCCTTTAGACTGTTCAATTTTTTTGCGGATTGCATCTTCTGCGTCTTGATCAAGGTCGGGGTCAGTAGTGTAAAGAATAAAGCCCATATGCGCGCCGTTTGAGTAATAACGACGGCGGAAGATAGTTGCATCGCTATTCAATAAAGCGGATTCAATCCCACCGACATAGTCGGGCGCACCGTAGGTTTGTTGTAAGGGGTCATAAAGTTTAATAAAAATAATATCGTCATGCTTGTACTCGTAATACTGGGTTTTATCGTTATACAGTGCTTTTCTAAATAAATAGAGATAATTGCCGTCTTTTTTAACTCGCAAATACAAAGACGATAAAACGTGCAAACGTATAACTTCGCCGAACACATTACGAATTTTTAATAGAGCTACATCGCCAAACTGAATAAGATTTAAACAAAGTGTTTTCATATCGACAAAATCGCCGTTATAGCCAGAACTAACGATATTTGCTCGACTTTGTAATATTCCGCAATGTTGGGCATTGTAATACGGTAATTTTGCTAAAATAGCCCGATTGTACGGTGGTAAATAACAATCTAGCGTGTTATCAATAATTAAGCCTAAATGTTCAATACCTGATGGCTCAAATTTGCTAAAAGTTTGTGGCATTTGTTGCGTTACCGTTTTATTTTGCTTTTGTTTTAAATAATATTTAGCCATAGTTTTTCCCTCTTAATTCATTGCCCAAGTTGATCGACGACGTGGTTTATTGTTTAACTCTTTACGGTTGATAGCGTTAGCGATTGCCCAAAATACGTCAGCGTGTTGATTTTGGCTTGTACGTTCGGCAACAAAGGTGGTCCTATCACCTGATCTGGTTGTTGTTTGCTTAATCATTAAAAACGCAGCGGGGATATCCGCTTCATCTTCCGCCCATTCGAGCAGATTTTTATCGACAAGGTGGTGTACTTTTAACACCAAAGCGGACTTACTCTCTGTGCTATAAATAATCGGCGTTGCTTCTCGACGGGCGAACATTTTTATCATTTCATACACGCCAACACCAACCCCGCTGGTATCAATGCCGATATATGTCACGTTATAACGCTGATAAATTTTTTCAATTTGTTCGGCTTGGTATGTATAGCTCAAGCCGTGCCACTGATGACGCTCAAGAATACGGTATTTTTCAGGGGGTAATGCAGGTGGCGCAATCACGACAAAGCTCGCTCCGTCATAACTTTTAGCTGGATCATACCCGCACCAAACTTCACGATTATCAAGTGGTCGATCGCTGTTTCTATCAAAATCTTTCCATTTTTGCGGATTAACAGCACATTTCAACAGTTGCGAGATATTGAAAATAGAATCAGCATCATCAATCCACTTACACATGAAAAGTTGATCGAATGCTGCTTGACTGTATTTGCGTTTAAGTGCATCAATATCAAAGAGAATATCCGCACCGCCCGCAATCGCATCTTCAATCGTAATAACATAACGCCATTGCTCATCAGGGCATAATCGCCCGCCTTTTCGCATTTCTGCAAAACTTGGGAAAGCAATATTTTTCCGTTTGCTATCTTCACCTCGCCAAGTGTCGCCGTTCCAAAATTTGTAAGCTTCGTGTCGTGTTGAGCTAGGCGTGCTGAAATAAGTTTCACGCCATTTTTTATGTGTTGCCATCGCTGATGCGACAGTATAAAACTCGGTAAAATTACGCAACCACGCATATTCATCGCCGTAGATATGCCCGTGATAGCCTTGCGCTGTACTTTTGTTGGTCGATAAAAAGTGCAATTCTGCGCCGTTGCTTAAAACAATCGGATTCCCTTTTAATTCGACGTCAAAATACTGCAATGCCATTTTGCGGATATACGTTAAAAAGATTTCAGCTTGTCGTTTTGAGGCTGATAAAAAGATTTGGTTATCACCCGTTAAAATCGCGTCTTCTAACGCTTCAAACGCAAAGTAATACGTCATACCGATTTGACGTGATTTTAAAATATTGCGTATTTTCTGATGTTTGTTTTCGCGACAAGTAAGCTGATAGCTAAATAACGTATCTAAAAACGGCTGCATCATCTCTGGCGTAACGTGCGATATATCATTTTTCTTACGTCGTTTAGACTTGGATTTTTTATTGTCTGCGTTATGACTAGTATCTTGATTGTTGTCATTAGCAGTATTGCTATTTTTAGCGACTAAAGTCGCTCGTTGCTTTTTATACTCAAGATCTTTATCAATTAAAGCTTCTAACTCTTTGATCTCTTGATCTGTTTTATTTTCACGATCAACAAGCGTGAGTATTCGCAACGAGATTAATTCTTCGATCCCCTGTTCACTTAATAAATTTCGCCAGTTGTATTTTTCCGCCCAATAGTAGATAGGGCGAGGGCTATTGAGCTTTAACTCTTTAGCAATCTCCTGAGGCGTATATTTTTTTAAATACAGGTGTTTAGCCGAGTAAATAATCTCATCGCTATAACGTGATGATTTTCTAATTCTTAATTTTGTTTCGCTCATAAAGTGCATTTTGAGCATTACAAAATAAAAAATCGTGGGGGATTTTTCGGAAATAGTAGGATAAACGCAAAAAACGCTTTATATCATACTATTTCCGAATTTGTCTTAATGCAATCTACGCAAAAAAATAACAAGATTGTGCTAAATCCAATTTTTAATGCGTAGAGAGTAAAAAAACAATGGCAAAAAAATTAGAGCTTGTGACTGATTTTGTATGTGTTGCAACAAGCGGAAAAACCGCAGACGGTCGAGAAATTTCATCGGCTGATTTACACGCCATGGCAAACAGTTACGATCCAGAACTTTATACGGCAAACATCTGGCTTGAACATTACCGATTTTTATCAAACTTCGGACAAGTGAAAGAGTTAAAAGCAGTAGATGAGGGCGATAAAACAAAGTTATATGCTCGCTTAGCACCAAATGCTCGCTTGCTCGAATTGAATAAAGAGGGAGTCGGGTTATTTACTAGTGTTGAAATTACCCCGAAATTTGCAGATACAAACGCAGCCTATTTGACTGGATTGGCAATTACCGACAGCCCGGCAAGCATTGGAACAACACAGCTTCATTTTTCAAAGCGAATTAACAATGATGTAATTGTCGGTCAATCTGAAAAATTGGAAGCAGCATCTTTATTTACAAATGAAGAACAGCAAGAACTATCAGTATTAAAACGCTTTTTTACACGTCTTTTTAATTCCGAAAATAATAACAATAACGAGGAAGAACCAATGGATAAACAACAATTTGCACAACTTGAAGCAACCATTACCGCTGCAATCGCTGCAGGTTTTTCAGCTATTCAGGCAAAAACAGAATCAGAAAAAGAAAAAACAGAACCAGCGAAATTTGCAACGGAAACAGAAAAAACAGAACCGCAAAAATTTGCCACTGAACAACAAGTTGCTGAACTTGCTGCAAAAGTAGAGAGCTTGACAGAAGCATTTAATCAAGCGATACAAAAGGCAGTTACCGAAGTACCGCAGGGCGAGCCGGCAAAAACCGCCTTTAATATTCCAGTTTAAAAAAATTTAAAGAAAAGGGGACAAAATGAAACGTAAGCCAGAATTTTATGCGTTTTTGCGCAATATTGCAGCTTATTACAATACTGATCCGGAAGCCTTAATTCGCGGTGAATCCTTCGCGTTAGAAGCACCGAAGGCGGCTTTACTTGGGCAAAACATCCAACAACGATCTGAATTTTTAAAATCAATTAACGTTGATTTTGTGCTTGATGTGGCAGGTTATAAATTGCGTGGAGCAACAGAAAAACCAATTACAGGTCGTCAAAAGGTCGGTCGTCATCGTGCAACCTTAGATCATACGCAAGGACAATATCGCTGCGTTGAAACTGATAGCGGAATTATTGTGCCTTGGGCAATGTTTGATAATTTTGCCCGTTTCGGAGATGGTTTAGCAGCACTCTATGCGGAATATGTGCAGACACAAATTGCCTTAGATCAGCTTAAAGTGGGTTGGTATGGTGAATCTATTGCCGACAATACCTCCGCAGCAGATCTATCTGATGTCAATAAAGGATGGATGCAATTAATGCGTGAAGAACGTGCCGAAAATGTGATGAAAGACGGGGCAACAGTCGGAAAAATTGCCGTTTTTGGCGAGGGTGCAGATTATGACAATCTCGATCAACTTGCAGCTGATCTGAAAAGTGGGCTTGATTTGCGCCATCGTGATCGTGGGGATTTAGTCTTTTTAGTCGGAGCTGATTTGGTAGGTAAAGAAGCCGAATTAATCAATAAAGCACACGGTTTAACACCGACAGAAAAAGCGGTTTTAGGATCACAAAACTTATTGGGATCGTTTGGCGGTATGCGTGCGATTGTTCCGCCGAATTTCCCTGCTCGTGGGGCAGTCGTTACCACGCTATCAAATTTAAGTATCTATGTGCAAGAAACGAGCGTGCGTCGTTCGTATCGCAATGATGAAGATTTAAAAGGGGTAATTGATAGCTATTATCGCAATGAAGGTTACGTCGTTGAAGATGCGGGGCTATTTACTGCCGTTGAATTTAAAAATGTGAAATTACCGGGCGATAGCGATTAATTGAGGTGAATCATGGGGTTTCGGGACTATCAAAAAAGGGTGATTGCACTAAAACAGCTAGAGCAACAGACACCAGATCAAGTGCATCAAACAATGAAAAATACAAATGCAACAACGCAAGTATTAGAGATTGCACTAAATAACGATATTGCCCGAATTCGTGAAATCTCAAGTTTAGCAGATAGAGCAGAATACAAGCGTAATCACTTCTTGCCGAAGTGGTTACCATTTGTTGAGGAATATCTGCAGAAAGGGGAGATATATCAAAATGATGTCCTTATCTATTGTATTGTCTATCTGTTTGATGTTGGCAATATTGCTCACGCTTTACAACTTGCCGAACGAGCCATTGCCGAAAATCAACTTATGCCATCACAGTTTAAAAGTAATTTACCGACGTTTGTCGCTGATCAAGTGTTTGCGTGGGCGGATAACTTGGCAGCAGCTGCGCAGAGCGTGGAGCCGTATTTTAGCCAAACTTTTGAAAAAGTGGCGAATGCGTGGCGGTTGCACGAAATCATAACAGCGAAATGGTACAAACTCGCAGCGTCAATATTGCTTAGAAATAAAGTCGGCAAGATACACGCTGCAAGTATTGATGATATTAATGCGTTAGTGATTGCGTTATATCTCATCATTAACGCAAAACAGATTTATCAAAAATGCGGGGTTGATTCCCTCATTGATCGGGTTGAAATGCGAATTAAAAAACTCTCACCAGGTGCCGATCCAACGGCATTAGTATCAGAAATAACATTTGCTGACGCTATTGCTAAGTTGCGTGAGGCACACCTTATTAAGCGAGGGTAAATAAAAATGCTAAATGGCAATGTAACTGAATACCAAGATGAAGTGATCGAAAGCACTGGATTTTGGGGGAATATCAATATTGCAGAGTTTCAAAAGCAAAGAGCGATACCGTTTCAAATTCCGTTAGAGATGGTGCGAGCGGTGTTGGTACAAGCAATGCAAGAAATGGAAATTGAGCTTGCAGAGGTTGCAGAAAAATATCAATTAGACGGTTATCAATATGCCGAAAACATTAGTGGCGTAAGATTTGATGGCGATAACTTTTTACAAATACAGTACAAAAAAGCCGTATTTGCACGAGCAAAAGCGGATTTATTGCCAGAGTTTATGACGTTATCAGTACGAGATGTACACGAAAATCGGGATTTAGTGCAAGAGCGTAAAGCATTATTGACAGAAGCAACCATGGCAATAAGAGCAATAAAGGGTAAAAAGCGGAGCGGAGTATGGCTAGTGTAATGTTATATCAACAATTACTCGGCTTTTTACAGAAACAGTTGCCGACGAGATACCGCAAAAATCTGCTCGCTTGGATTGATAGCGGGACAGTGATTGATCAGGGTAAAAATATCACTGATGAGGGGATAGAGATTGCTCATATCCGCTATAAAGCAACCTTTTTATTTAATGAATTACCGTTTAATCAGCTTAATGTTGCCGAAATTATGGCGAATATTCAGATCTGGTTGAATGAAAATGATGAGTTACGTTATCGGCTAGATTTTTCTGAAATTGGTTTTGATGTCGAAATTTATGATGATTCAACGGCTGATCTAACATTTGATATTGAATTTGAAGAGCCGATTACTGCACTAAAAAGCGAACGAGGGAAGCTCGTTATTAATGGTGAAAACTATCAGATTAATCCGATACCGATTTATGTCGCCGAAGATGTTGAGGTTATAAATGACAGAACGAGTTAAAAAGTATAGCAAAGCACCACTCCCGTTTGTCGGACAAAAACGGAATTTTTTAAAAGATTTTGCGCATATTTTAGATAGCAATATTTCTAATGACGGTGAGGGTTGGACTATTGTTGATGCGTTCGGCGGGAGTGGTTTACTGGCAAATAATGCTAAATATTTAAAACCAAAAGCGACCGTTATTTATAACGATTATGACAATTATGTTGAGCGTTTACAGCATATTAACGACACGGAAAAATTGAGAGTTTTATTATTAGATATTGTTGATAAATATCAATATGTCAAAAAACAAAAAATTAGTGAGCAATGTAAACAAGAAATATTAACAGCAATAGAAAACTTTAGCGGTTACAAAGATTATTTAACAATAGGAAGCTGGTTAGCTTTCAGCGGGAAAATAGTAAAGACGTTTGACGATCTTGCTAAGATTAATTTGTATTATCGTATTGTCGATTGTGAATTAAATGCGGAAAGCTATTTAACAAACATACACATAACAAAACAAGATTTTAAAAAGCTATTAGCAGAGTATAAATATAAAGAAAAAACATTATTTATTTTAGATCCGCCTTATTTATGCACAGAACAGCGGTTTTATAAGCAGGATAATTATTTTAATGTGGTTGATTTTGCAGAATTAATTAACCTGACTAGACCGCCATTTATTTTCTTTAGTGCAACAAAAAGCGAATTTATAAGTTATATAAATTTTATTATGAAAAATAAAAGTCCTAATTATGAAAGTTTTATTAATGCACAAATAATTAGAAAGAATTCAGTAATAAATAAAGATGTATTTTATCAAGATAATATTTTGTATAAGTTTGCTTGAAATAATACGGGGCAATGAATAATGGCGTTGACTAACGGTTTTACATCATCATCACGCAGAAAACTTAAACGGACGCTTAATGCGTTAAGTTTACCAAAGCATAAGCAAAAAGAAGTTTTAAAGCTAACGCTTTGGAAAATAAAAAATGAAGCGAATAAAAACGTTACTGCACAACGTACACCAGACGGGGAGCAGTGGAAAAGAAGAAAAAGCGGTAGCAGGAAAAAAATGCTGTGCCGTCGTGGGCGACTACTGACGATTACCGAGAATAGCGGACAAAAGGCAGTTTTAGGGTATCGCAATAAGAAAGAGAGTGAATTAGCTGCGTTGCACCATTACGGGCAACAAAAAACAGAAGTAACAAAGGCGGAACTTGAAGCTATTAAAGCAACGCACACAGGGAATAGTGATCCTTGTACTGAACAGCAAGCAATACGCTTACGGTCTTTGGGGTATCAAATTAAGAACAAAAAAGGCAAGTTAGTAAAACCAACAAAAAAAGCGATACAAGCGACAGTAAGCAAAGGGAGAGCTGGCATATTGATTATAATCTTGAAAAGAGAAAAAAGCGGAAATAAGGCAAAAAATGGTACACCAGCCAGACCGGCGCTAAATATGGATGTACAACATAATGCGAATATTTTAGCGGAATTTGTGGAAAAGGCATTGAACGCAAATAACTAAAACAATAAAGGGGCAAATATGACATTTCCATCAGCAACGATTAATACGCTTAATTTGTTAAGCGGTGAAACGAAAGAAATTGAACGACACGCTTTATTTGTCGGTGTCGGTACAAAAAATAAAGGCAAATTAATGGCGGTAACGCCAGACAGCGATCTTAATGAGATTTTCGGTACAACAGAAACTGCATTAAAAAAGCAAGTCTATACAGCCATGCTTAATGCAAACACAGACTTTTTTGCACACGTCTATATTGCAGATGAGTCAAGCTATGACTTTGCGCAAATTGTACGAGATGCACAAACGGTATCGAGTTTTGAATATTGCGTAAATACTTATACAACAGGCATTGATAAAGCTGCAATTAACGCACTACAAGCATTATCAAAAGAATTATTGATGACATACAGCAGACGCACGTTTTTTATTCAAGCGTTAGACGGTTGCAGTACAGATTCAAGCAACGGCGAAACGTGGGATCAGTATGTTGCCCGCTTAACCGAATTACAAAAAACGATTGTCGCCGATCATGTGATGTTAGTACCTAATTTGATGGGTAATGATATTGGGGCGTTAGCGGGGCGATTAGCCAATTCAGCGGTAACGATTGCCGATAGCCCAGCACGAGTACAAACAGGGGCATTAGTCAATATCGGTAACGATAAACCGAAAGATAAAGACGGTACGGAAATCAAAATTGCACACTTAAAAGCACTTGAGCAAGCTCGATATTCCACATTTATGTGGTATCCAGATTATGACGGTTACTATTGGTCAGATGGTCGTACATTGGACGTCGAGGACGGAGATTATCAAGTAATCGAACATGTGCGAATTGCGGATAAAGCTGCTCGTAAAGTGAGATTGTTAGCTATCGCGAAAATTGCGGATCGTTCGTTTAACTCTACATCAGCAAGTACAGAGTATCACAAAAACTATTTTGCGAAACCACTACGAGATATGAGTAAAGGGGCAGAAGTGGCTGGTAAACAATTCCCAGGAGAATGTATGCCTCCAAAAGATGACGCAATTACTATTGTCTGGAAAAGCAAAGTGAAGGTTGAACTTTATATGAAGATCCGTCCTTACGATTGCCCGAAAGACATTACTGTAAATATTTTCTTAGACTTAGAAACGTTGGGGGATTAATAGATGGGTGCAAGAATTTCAGGAATGAACGTTGATTTTTTCGTTCTCGGTTTTCCAGTTCATGCTGAATCGGTCAGCTTAAATATTAGTGATAGTTCAGATGTAGCACAAACTCGGGGTATTCCAGACGGCTTTGTTGATGGAGATGTGAAAGCGGATGGCGAAATCGAACTAGACGCAAGAAACTTTAGCAAGTTATCCGCAGCAGCTGCAGCAGCGGGATCTTATCGTGATATTCCAACGATTGATCTTGTGTTCTTTGCAAGTCGAGGCGGAGAACGTCTGAAAGTGGAGGCGTTCGAGTGTAAGTTATTGCCGACCGATATTCTCAACGTTGATTTTAAAGGTGGGCAAAAACATACAACAAAGGTTAAGTTTTTCGTGACTAGCCCAGATTTTGTGCGTATTAACGGCATTCCGTATTTATCTGAATATGATACCCGAGATTTAATCGGGTAACGGGTTTAGGCGGTAGATCGGCATTAACAGAATAATAATTATAAGCAGAAGAGGATCTCACCGCCTAATTTTAAGGGGTAACAGATGAATAAGTTTGAAAATATGTCGTTTTTTGGATCTGCAGTCGCATTTTTTAGCGGCTTAACACTGAATGAATGGTGTTCTATTTTTGGGATCTTATTTGGATTTTGTACTGTGGTTTTAACGTGGTACTACAAAAAGAAAGATTATGAATTACGACGTTTAGAACTAGAAATCAGACAAGCAGAGATAAAAAACAATGAGTAAAAAAATCGTTGGGGTTTGTTCCGTTGCTGCGGTGATTGCCTTAGTAGTGAATTTTTATCCAGTATCGACAAGTAAAAAGGGGTTGGAAATTATCGGCAATGCAGAGGGGTGCAGAACACAACCGTATCAATGTCCGAGTGATGTCTTAACGGTGGGAATTGGCTCAACCGAATATAGCGGGCAAAAAATCGAAAATAAAGTGTACTCACTAGATGAAATTGCTAAACGCTGGCAAGCGGATTTATTACAAGCAGAAAACTGCGTAAACCGTTATGCAAACGGACAAGCTATGCCACAAGGTGCTTTTGATGCCTTAACCTCACTTACCTTTAACGTTGGCTGTACAACGTTAAAAAACTCAACACTGTTTAGGCTAGCAAGGCAAGGTTATTCGCCAAAAATGTGTAATGAGTTTACTCGTTGGGTTTATGCGAGTGGGGAAAAATTGCCGGGGTTGGTGAAACGCCGTGAGCAGGAGCGGAAATTATGCTTATCAAACTATTAAAAGATCATGGTTTTATTATTTTGCTGATCTGTATTTATGGAGCGGGGCTTTTTTTACAGTCGATTGATAAACAAAAACAAATCGTTGCGATTGAAACGCAAAAAAACGCAGAAATTACAAGGTTAAAGCTAGAACATCAACAACAGATTTTAATGTTGCAACGACAAGCCGAAGTTTATCAACAACAACAGCAATTATTGATAGATAAAGTTTCTGAAATGCAACAAGCTGCACAACAGCAAGAAAAGGCGATCAATGAAGCGTTGGAAAGTAATAAAAATTGGAGTGATGAGCGTGTGCCTGGCGATGTTAGTCGCTTGCTCAACAACCGAAACAAAACTAATTAAACAACCAATCTTTTGCCCGACAACCGTAGCTTGTCAGCAAATATCGGTAAACATAACAACAAATAAAGATTTAGTTATGGCGTTGCATAAATCATTAAATCAAACGGATATTTGTGTAACGGCATATCAACAATTAACAAACTGTATAAATATACATAATAAAGGAGATAAACAATGAAAACTGCACAGCAATTATTAGATGAGCTTACTGGTAAAGATAAAGTAACGATTAACATTAAAGGCGTTGAGTTAGTGTTTAATCGTGATAATGCAGCGATTGACGCATTATTTAATGATCTTACAGATACAAATAAAGTAACGCCGACAAAAGATTATCTATTGCAAATTGTTGATAAAGCGTGCAAAGACGATTTATTGACGATTATTAACGTGCCAGGGTTAGCAATGCAGATCGCTGGCAAAGTGAACGAAGTATTTTTACCGAAAATTGAAATCACAGTAAAAAACTGACTGAACGAGTGAGTGCGATTGAGAATAACGGCTACTCACAGGCGATAGCGTTAAGAATGCACTATTTGCCAGAAGCCGATAATTCGGAGATCAATCTTGCTCGGGCAGTGTGGTTAAACAAACAATTTTTTGAAAATCTCGCTGATGCCGTGGCAGTAGGTATTAGTAAGTGTTTTTAGAGTAATTATCTCGGCGACACGTATGTCGTCGAGATGTAGTTAAGGGTAATGTTATGGCGTTTGGAATGGCAGGTCTTGAGTATGTATTAAAGCTCAACGATCAAATTACAGGACCTATCAAGGGTATTATGCAGCAGATGGATACGCTTGCAAGTCGTGGCAAAGCAGCAATGGGGAATATCGCTGCAGGTGCTGCGGGGATTGTCGCAACTGGCTATTCTATCGCTTCTGCTTTTCAACCTGCATTAGACGCACAACGTGCATTAGGAGAAGTGAAATCGCTTGGTGTCGCAGAAAAAGCCCTAGATCAATTAAAAGATAAAGCACTCTCTTTTACCTCGTCGTTCGGTGGAGCATCAGCCGATTTTATCCGATCCGCGTATGATATTCAGTCCGCTATCGCAGGCTTAAGCGGTAGCGAATTATCCGCTTTTACCGAAGCATCTAACTTATTGGCAAAAGGCACAAAATCAACCGCTGCAACAATCACCAACTACATGGGGACAATGTACGGTATTTTTGCCGATGAAGCGGACAAAATGGGCAAATCAAACTGGGTAAATAAAATCGCAGGACAAACCGCTTTAGCCGTAAAAATGTTTAAAACAACAGGTGATGGTATGAGCGGAGCTTTTACCGCCGTTGGTGCAGCAGCAAAATCAGCGGGGATTGAAGCAGCGGAACAATTTGCGGTATTAGGTAGTTTACAAGCAACAATGAGCGGTAGCGAAGCGGGTACAAAATATAAAGCATTTTTAGCTGGTGTAGGAAAAGCACAAGAGAAATTAGGTCTGAAATTTACCGATAATAACGGCAGAATGCTAGATATGGTGACAATCTTGCAACGTATTAGAGATAAATACGGGGATTTAAGCGAAACAGCAGCTAGTGACTTAATTGGGTCGGCATTCGGATCAGATCAAGCAACTTCGTTAATTAAGTTATTAATACCACAGATAAGTAACTTAAAAGGAAATATCAAAGATTTAAGAAATGTTAGTGATACGGCAGAGCTAACTAAAATGGCACAAGCAATGACGGATCCATGGCAGCGGTTTGGTGCAATACTTGAGGGGATAAAAATTGCGATTGGCGGTGAGGTGCTTAAGAAAATCAATAATCTTGCTAATAAAATCGCTGATGCAGGAAAGTATTTTGTTGATTGGTTAAATGCTAATAAATATATCTCCCGCTTGATTGGCTATATCGGGGTCGGGTTGATGTCATTAGCGGGTGCGGGTGCGTCGTTAATGTTGTTGGTAGGGACATTTAAATTAATTGGCGTGGGGGCAACCGCAGCATTATTACCAATGTTAAAACTTGGCAAAGGTGTTGAAACAGTCGGGAAAGGTGGCAGTGGGATTAAGGCATTTGTTAAGTCATTAGCTGCACCAATCCAGCCGATTAAATTTATTATGAAGTGGGTAACTGTTTTAAAAGGCGTATTTGCGTCAGCGTTCGGCGGGGCAATGTCTTTAGTTGCAGGGTTAAGATGGCGATTAGCTATTTTACCGACTTTACTAAAATCAATGGCGAGCAAGGGGACTTTATTACAAGGTGTTTTTGCCGGGTTTAAAAGCATTTTAACGTTAATTTTAAATCCGTTGTCTGCGGTGAAAAGTTTGTTTTTATCGGTGTTTAATATCGCTTTCAGATTATTAAATCCGTTCACTTATTTAAGGCTAGCAATGATGGCGCTATTTAGCCCGATTTCGTTGATTACGATCGCTATCGCGGGCATTGCTTTACTGGTTTATAAATTCAGGTCGCAATTATCGAGTTTGTGGGAGGGCATTAAAGTTGGATTCGGTAGCATTTCAGAACGATTACAACCGCTTTTTAATGCGTTTGCTATCTTTAAAACGGCAATTAGTAAGATTGTAGATATTTTTGCCCGCATTACGGGCGGAGCGAATGCAAGCAGTGCAGCAGCGGGAAAATTTTTTGAAATTGGCATGGTAATCGGAAATATCTTAGGCACTGGATTAGAAATTGTTGCAGGATTTATCGAGTTATTAGCAACGCAGTTTTTAAACATTGTTGAGCTATTTTCTAATGTTGCAGATAGCTTGATGACTATGTGGGATGGTGTTGTTACTGGTTGGAAGAATAGCGATCCTAAACAAATTTTTGGGGCGTTAGCGAATGGAATGTCGAATATCTTTAAAGATGTGATTAATGGCATTTATAAAATGTTTATGGACTCGCTTAACTGGATTATTCGACAAGTAAACAAAGTCGGTGATTTTGTCGGTGTGAAATTTAATGAATTTGAAGTGAGTAACGTATTTGAAACGAATCACAATGTGCAGTTAGAAGATAGCGTTAAACCAAACGCACAACCGCAAATTAATTCACAAACGCAAGGCTTAATCACAACGGCAATGACGCAAAATAAAGCGATTAATAATTCAATGGTTATCCAAAAAGTTGAAGTAAAAGCAGAAGACCCGCAAGCATTGGGTCAAGCAATGCGAAGACAGCAAGATTATCAAATGTTAGGAATGGGACATGGAAGCTAAATATTTTGATCTGTTAATTACTAACGACGATATCACGCTAGATAGCGGTAACGTGCCGATTTTGTGCAATAACCGCATTTCGATTGCGCAGGACATCAAGCACGCATTGCGAGAAAGCGGATTAGTGACGTTATTAATTGCTGAACGTAGCCGCATTTTACGACGTGACATTATTTTGCAAATGACATTTTTAATTGAAGAAGATGAACGCTTAGTACCAGGGACGATCTTTATCACAGAAGAAAGTTTAAATCGTTTATTTATTACTGCAGAAACATACGATTTTGGATCGATTGAATTGGGGGTAAGTCTTGATGAATAACTTTGAACAGATTTTAAGAGAATCGGGATTACCGACACAAGAAACAGAAATCAGACAACAGTTTGAACGCATTACTGCAGAAGAAAATTTAATTACGAATACGAGCAGAATGTCGCCATTCTGGCGTTTGGTGACTGCTATCGCCGTTCAGCCGGTGAAATGGCTTACTGATGAACTGATTAATAACATTTTGCCTAATTTATTTTTGCGTACTGCACAGGGTGCTTGGTTGCAGATGATGGCGTGGAGTGTGGGGCTTGATTTTAAGCAGGCGACGAAAGCAGAGGGCGTTATCACGTTTACAAAACAAAGCGATTTAACGCCAATCACGATTAAAGCGGGGACGGTCGTGCAAACTGAGCGTATTAATGACACGATTTTTAAGCTAATTGTTACTGCAGATACGGTTATTGAAAAAGGAAAATTATCAGCAAAAGTACCTGTTATTGCGGAGCAAGCAGGCACAAGTTATAACTTAGCTGCAGGTTATTATCGAGTATTGGCGGAACAAATTAACGGCATTGTCAGCGTAGAAAATGAAGAAAACTGGTTAATTACGCCAGGGGCGGATAAAGAAACAGACGAAGAATTGCGCATGCGTTGTCGTAATCAATTTGCTGCAAGCGGAAAGCATCATATTGATAGCGTCTATAAAGCGATGGCATCCGAGATTGCAGGAATATCAGTAGATCGCATTTATTTTAAACATGATGCACCACGTGGACCAGGAACGGCAAATATGTATTTATTGCTTGATACTGGGGTAGCTAGCCAGCCTTTTATTGATAAAGTAAATCAGCACGTTAGAGAAGATGGATGGCATGGACACGGTGATGACTTGATTTGCTACGCTATGCCAGAAACACAGTATGATCTGATTTGCAAGGTCTATTTTTATACCGATATTAATTTAACAACAACGAGAAAAGCGGAAATATTGCAGCAAGTTGAAAATATTATACGTTGTGCATTTCGCGAAAATAATAATTTTAATGTTACACGTGTTTATCCGTATAAGCGTTTTAGTTGGTCGTTATTGGGAGAAGAAATACATCAGTTGTATCCTGAAATCGGATCGTTAATCTGGGGGCAACAAGATATAGAAAGCGATCTTAGTGTGCCTCGTATTAGAAGTTTAACGATAAGTGAAGAGAGGGAGGCAATTAGTGAATATTAAATTGCCGTTTTGGATGGACGGTTTAGCATTGCGACAGATTGCTGATCTTTTTGCGAAGTGGTGGGAATACTCATTTAAAAAATTGATTGATTTACCGCTAAAGTTACTCGATGAAGATAACTGCAGTGAAACAATGCTCAATTTAATTGCGTATGCGAGAGATGTAGAACGTTTTGAAAATGAGCCGTTATCACTATTCCGTAAACGTGTGAAATATGCATTTATTAATGCACAAGATGCAGGCAGTAAAGCGGGATTTATCCGCATATTTGAGCGATTAGGGATTGGCTATGTGGAAATTGAGGAGCGGTTCGATACAGAAAATTGGGATGTTATAAAAATTATTTTAAGTGACTCGCAGGTGGCACATAACAAAGAATTACTCAATTTAATTATTCGAAAATACGGGAGAACGTGCAGAAGATACACATTTGAAGTTATTACAAAATTACCGATATATTTAACCGTAAGATCTTTCGATAATGAATATATCTGTTATAGACCAAAATAGTTAAAACAAAATATATAAAAAATAAATTGATAATAATAGTTAAAAGGAATTTATTTTTATGTCTAGCAAACTCACTCAAGCGTTTGAATCATATATTCGAGACTCAATTATTAATCACACACCTGTTATTTTTGATGAATTTATTTTCGCCAATATTCCAAATTTAACCGAAGATAATTTAGATAATTATTTGACTGTGCCACAAGATAATCAAATTGTGCATAGACAAGTAGTGTCGCAAATTGGTGCATTAAATGAAAATGCGATTGTTTATTCTGTAACGATCGGAACGGAGATTGGCGATTTCGACTTTAACTGGGTTGGCTTAGTTAATAAATCACAAAATTTGTTAGCTTGTGGGATTTATACGGGGCTAACATCAAAAATTAAAAATAAAGAGCAAAAGCAAGGTAATAGTATTACTCGCAGTGTATTGCTCGAATTCCCACGTGCGCAAGAATTAGCCAATGTATCGGTTAGTGCAGAAACGTGGCAAATTGATTTTACAATGCGATTAAGCGGCATTGATGAAAAAATTCGTTTAACGAATCGTGACTTGTACGGTCGAGCCGTCTTTTTTGATAACGCATTTTTGTTGAAACGCAAAAGCGGAAATATTTATACGCTAGAAGCAGGAACTGCCTATGTAGAGGGAGTTAGAGCTGCAATTACAGAACAAGCAGAAATTATAGTGCCAGTCCTGCCCGCATCTGTTTATATTGATGTTTGTCATCACGCAACTGTAACGGGGGCGTATGAAACAGAGATTAAATATATCACTGAAAATAAAAATGACTATGTTGGCTCAGACGGTTATCAGCATTATGTGCAAATTATTGCAGATATTGCAAGTGACGGAAAAATTACAGATAGACGCTTAACAGATAATGCTCCACCGTATATCGCAGAAAGCAAAAAATCCAGCGCCGTCAACTCAGCCAGCAACGAAACAGTGGCAACCAGCGCGGCTGTCAACACCGTCTACAACC